>CAIXBE010000015.1 GCA_903917595.1 uncultured Rhodobacterales bacterium | reverse complement strand
CAAGAGGTAAGGCTTGGTGTTGGACTTGCCGAGGACGAACTCCAGGAACTTCCAGGCGGCCTCGGGGTTCTTGGCGTCCGAGGGGATGCCGATGTTCCAGCCCGCTAGATGGGTGATGTCGACCGCGCCCATCGGCATCGGTGCGGTGCCGATCTTGCCCGCATGCATGCTGTTGGCCGGGTCAAGCGCCATGCCCCAGTAACCCGAATACTGGACCATCGCGCCAAGTTCGGTGGACAGGAACTTGTTGGTCACGTCATCGCCCGTGGCCGAGATGCCGCCTTCGGGGCCGTAAGCCATCATATCCTTGAAGAACTGCGTCGCAGCCACGGCTTCGGCCGAGTTCACGGTTGGGTTCAACTCGCCATCATAAAGCGTACCGCCGAAGGACCAGACCAGCGTCATCCACCACCAGCTGGCATTCGGACCCCAGCCGAACATGGCGCCATCGCCCTTGCCGGCCTCTTTGATGGCCTTGGCATTGGCCATGTATTCGTCCCAGGTCTTGGCCGGTTGAAGGCCCAGATCGGCATAGATGTCGGTGCGGTACCATTGGATCATCGGCTCGGTCGAGAGCGTCAGTCCAAGGGTCTTGCCGTCGTACTTGCCGTAGTCCTGCTGACCAGTGGCAAAATCGGCGATGTCATATTCTGCCGAAGCACCGATCCATTCATCCAGCGGCAACATCGTTCCGGCCGCGCCATAAGGGGCAAGGAAAGTGTTGTCATACTGGGCCACGTCATATTGGCCCTGGCCCTGCTGGACCGAGAGCAGAAGCTTCTGATGCGCTTCGCCGTAGGGCACTTCGGTGACATTCACCGTGATCCCGGTCTTTTCGGTAAAGGCCGGAATGAAGGACTGGATCGCCGTCGAGGACGGGCTGGGGATCAGGTAAAGGTTAAGCTCTTCGGCCAACACAGGCGTGCCGAAAGTCGCGGCAAGCACGGCTGCGCTGAGCAGACGCTGGGTCAATTTCATGTGGGCTCCTCCCGTTGGTTTAATGGCGGCGGCATCGCAGCACGGTTGCCGCTGAACGCAGGGGCAATGGTTGCCAACAAAGCCAAGTTGTCAACCAATATCTCGTGCATCCCAACCAATATCTCCGGAATCCAGCCCGAACAGCGGGTTTTCGACGACAAACGCCCAGCCCTCACGCCAATCCAATTGACAGCTGCGCACCAATGCACCAGTTTCGCAGCAAATGGTTGGCCATTTGACCGAGGGGGAGTCGCCGAATGGCAGAGCTCAGGCTTGACGGAATTCGCAAGAGCTACGGCACTCAGGCTGTGGTGCATGGGATCGATCTTTCGATTGCCGAGGGCGAATTTGTGGTGCTCGTCGGCCCTTCGGGCTGTGGCAAGTCCACCATCTTGCGGATGATCGCGGGGCTTGAGGACATCTCGGGCGGCACCTTGACCATTGGTGGCAAGGTGATGAACGAGGTTGGCGCCAAGGACCGCAACCTTGCCATGGTTTTTCAAGACTATGCGCTTTACCCGCACATGACGGTGGCCTCGAACATCGGTTTCGGCCTGAAAATGAACGGTGTGCCTGCGCCCGACCGCGAAGCGCGCGTGCGCGAGGTGGCTGAGCTGTTGCAACTGACGCCCTATCTTGACCGCAAACCGAAAGCCCTCTCTGGCGGACAGCGCCAGCGCGTTGCCATGGGGCGGGCGCTGGCACGGTCGGCGCAGCTGTTCTTGTTCGATGAACCCCTGTCCAACCTTGACGCCAAGCTGCGGATGGAAGTGCGGACCCAGATCAAGCTGTTGCACCAGAAGCTGGGGATGACATCGATCTTCGTGACCCATGACCAGACCGAGGCCATGACTTTGGCCGACCGGATCGTTTGCCTCGAAGGCGGCCACATCGCGCAGGTCGGCACGCCCGATGAGCTTTACAACCGCCCGGAAAACCTGTTCGTGGCGGGTTTCATCGGCTCTCCCCCGATCAATCTGTTGACCGTCACCGTCGATGGCCACTCGTTGCGTCTGGCCGATGGCCAGACCTTGACCCTGCCCGCAACCGCCCCGCATTTTGCCGCTCCGCGCAGCGTCACGGTCGGTCTGCGTCCCGAGGATCTAAGCGATGCCAGCCGCCTTGGCACCTCTGCCGCCGCGCAAGGGTTGGTGATGGACTATCTGCTTTCGGAAACCCTTGGCTCTGACACCTATTTGATCGGTGACATTGCCGGGCACAGGGTCACCGCGCGCTGCGCGCCCGACACAAGGCCCGCGCCCGGAACCAAGGTCTCGCTCTTCGCCGATGCCGCCCGCCTGCACCTCTTCGACCCCGAAACCCGAAAGCGCCTGTGACATGCCGATCCGTCCCGAAGACATCAAGGCCTTCCCCACCGTCTATGGCCGCAACCTTCTGGCCGAGGTGCAGAACTTTGTGGCCGGTCCCTATCTGGTCGTCACAATGGAGGACCTCTGGCCGCATCTGAAGGCGCTGTTGCCCGCAGACACGCCGGTCTATTTCGTGAAATCCATGGAGCGCGCCGATCTGGAGGCAGACCTTCCCGCAACCGCGCAGTATTCCAGCTTCATCGGTCTTGGTGGCGGACAGGCCATTGACGCAGCAAAGTACTTCGCCTGGCGGCACGGGGCCAAGCTGCACCAGTTCCCGACCTCGCTGTCGGTTGATGCCATGTATGGTCAGCGCGCCGGGGTTCGTGACAATCAGATCGTGCGCTATGTCGGCTGGGCGATCCCGGAATGCGTCTACTTCGACTACGGCATTCTGGAAGCCGCGCCCAAGCACATCAACCGCGCCGGGATCGGCGATGTGTTCTGCTTTTTCACCGGGGCCTGGGACTGGGAATACGCCCACCTTACCGGCAAATGCGAAGCGAAATGGCCCTATGACGCGGGCCTGGCCAAGCATTCCCTGAAACTGGCCGAGGCGGCGCTGGCGGGCAAGGATGCCATCCGCGACCTGACACCCGAAGGCATCGGACTGGTGGTCGAGGCCTTCAAATGGGGCGGCGCCTCGTACCACGGCGCCGGCTGGTGCCCGCGCCATATCGAAGGGGTCGAGCATTTCATCTTCTACGCGCTTGAGGCGCGGACCGGGGTCAAGTTCCTGCATGGCCAGGCGGTCTGTCTGGGCCTGATCGCGGGGGCGATGATGCACAACCGTCGTGCCGAAGAGCTGCGCGCAGCGGTCCGCCATATCGGCGTCGACATCCGCCCCGAAAGCATGGGCATCACTTGGGAAGACGTGGACGCAAGCCTGCGCGGTTTGCAGGGTTTCGTTCGCGCCACTGGCCTGCCTTATGGCATCGCGCATGACTTTGTCGTGGATGATGCCTTCCTTGCAAGCTTGCGACAGATGGTGAACGGCAATGGTTGACACTAGACACGGCCCGTCCATCGAAGACCGCCTGGCCGCTCTTGGGTTAACCTTGCCACAAGTGCCAAAGCCCGTGGGGATGTTTCAATTGGGCCGGATCGAGGGGAATCTTTTGTTCCTGTCCGGTCAAGGCCCGGTTCTGCCCGATGGCAGGCTCGCCACCGGCAAGGTTGGCCGCGATGCCACAGCTGAAGAAGCTCGCATCCATGCGATGCGCACCGGTCTGGCCTTGCTGGCCGCTGCCCGTCAGTTTCTGGGCGGGTTTGACCGGATGGCCGGGGTCACCAAGGTGCTGGGATTCGTCAACGCGGTCGAGGATTTCGACCACCACCCCTTTGTGATCGATGGGTGCTCTGAACTTTTTCACCAGGTGCTGGGTCCAAGCGGACAGCATGCCCGCTCAGCCATCGGTGTGGCTTCGCTTCCGGGTCAGATCACGGTCGAGATTGAGGCGATCTTCCGGCTAACTGACGCCAACTTGTGACGGCTTCTTCCGGACTTCACTCAGTTGATGGCTTTGTCGTATGTCCTATTGCGATCTCCTTAACCTGCACAAGACAGACGTCTATCTTTGGTCGACCCAAACAGACCTGAGAAGTATCACCCACGAATGGCCGCAAAGCTCATAGGCGAAAGTCCGGTTTCCGCCCTCCACGTCGGTCTTGCGGCGACAGATAGCAGAAGCTGGGCAACCGAAGCTAACGGCAGCTCCGTCCCGCACAGCAGACAAACGCGTCGGCAGCCCCCAAGCCGAAGCGCGCAGGGCAGCTCCCGCTACGGTTGTTTCGTCGAATCGGTGCTCAAATGACCGCTTCCGCGAACTTGCGCGGAAGCAAATGCGCACTCTGAGCCGGCT
>CAIXBE010000014.1 GCA_903917595.1 uncultured Rhodobacterales bacterium | reverse complement strand
CGAGAGCATACGCTGGCGTTGGGGAAGTAGGTTGCCACCTGCAGCATTAGAGAAGGACGGTTCCCTCTCGGCGATCAAGCGTGTTTTCGGCTGGGACGACGGTTTCCCTCGCGCGCTTTTCTACGAGGCAAGATGTGCTCTGCGGTTTGATCTCGGCGGCTTCGAGACCGGCCCTGAAAGAGCATTGCGCGTGATGACTCGTGCAAAGGGAGTGGCCCTCTCCTTGTTTTCAGAATCCACAGCATTGACTGCGTTTGCGAGCTTCTATGATTGGGAACGGCGCACCACCTTCGCTTTGCGGTCATTCAAGGCACTTGCCGCAATGGGCTTTACGGAGGTGTTCGGCAAACTGGATAAAGTCCGGCTGAAAGACGAGGATCTCAGCTCGCCTTCGGGAATGAGTCTGTGCAGATACTGGAGTCGTGCTGACTTCATAAATGATCGTGGGCGGTTGGAAGTCTTACTTTCTGCGTCAGTTTCTGACGCGCTGCCCAAAGTCTTTTTGTCTTTCTATATCGTTGATCTAGATCGCGGATTGGCTCTTCACGCTTACGACGATAGAGGCATGGATGTCTGTGGCCCTAGCAAGGCGGAGCTTTCCCCGATCTATAGGGAGTTCAAGGAGTGGCTGCTCAACCACGACCGACCCGCAATGGACAAGATGTTTTCCTGATGCGCGTTGAGCGACGGCAAATCTACCTGGTCGGCACCGGCACCTCACCCCGGTAATCGTAGAACCCCCGCTGGGTCTTGCGGCCGAGCCACCCGGCTTCCACATACTTCGTCAGCAGCGGACAAGGCCGGTATTTGGTATCCGCCAGCCCCTCGTGCAGCACGTTCATGATCGCGAGGCAGGTATCCAGCCCGATGAAATCCGCCAATTCCAGCGGCCCCATCGGGTGGTTCGCGCCCAGTTTCAGCGACTGGTCGATGGACTGCACGTTGCCGACGCCCTCATACAGCGTGTAGACCGCCTCGTTGATCATCGGCATCAGGATGCGGTTGACGATGAAGGCCGGGAAATCCTCGGCACTCGCCGCCGTCTTGCCCAGCTTGCGCACCACCTCGTGCATCGCGTCCCAGGTTTCCTGATCGGTGGCAATCCCCCGGATCAGTTCGACCAGCTGCATCACCGGCACCGGGTTCATGAAGTGGAACCCCATGAACTTTTCCGGTCGGTCGGTGCGGGACGCCAGACGGGTGATCGAAATCGACGAGGTGTTCGACGTCAAAATCGTCGTCGGCTTCAGGTGCGGCAAAAGGTCCTCGAAGATCGCCTGCTTCACCGTCTCGCGTTCCGTCGCGGCCTCGATGATCAGGTCGCACTGGCCAAGGTCTGACAGTTTCAGCGTGGTCTTGATCCGCTCCATCGCGGCGCGTTTGTCGGCGGGCATGACCTTGCCACGGCTGACCTGACGCTCGATGTTCTTTTCCACCAGCGCCAGCGCATTGGCCAGACTGTCGGCCGAGATGTCGTTCAAAAGCACGTCATACCCGGCCAGCGCAAAGACATGGGCGATGCCGTTGCCCATCTGCCCGGCGCCGACAACGCCCACCAGCTTGATTTCCATCGCGGCATCTCCCTTTTCGATCCCCTTGCTTATGCCCGCTGCCCCCCGCCCGTGCAAGGACGGGCAAAGTGTCTAGACTTGTCTGGAACCGCCGGGTTTTAGCCTTTCGGCAACCACAGCCTGCCAAAGTCAGGATCGGGTAAGCTGCAATCGGGTGATGTGATGATGATGATTTCTGCGGGGGCAGGGACGCTTGACTATTCTCTGTGCAAGCATGGCAGGTCGCAGGTTGCTTTCAGGGGGCCGATGCGGGACCTGTCGCAACCCTATGTCGCGATGCTGGGGGGCACGACGACCTTTGGCAAGTTCGTAGCGACGCCATATCCAGCCCTTGTCGAGGCGGCGACCGGCCTGACCGTAGCCAATCTTGGCGGGCTGAACGCCGGGCCGGATTTCTACCTTTCGGACCGATCCACGCTGGATGTTGCCGCGCGTGCCCGGGTGGCCGTCTTGCAGATAACCGGGGCCGAGGCGCAGTCGAACCGGTTCTACACAGTTCACAACCGCCGCAACGACCGGTTCCTTGCTGCCTCGCCAGAGCTTTGCGCGCTGTTCCCGGATGTGGATTTCACCGAGATCCACTTCACGCGGCACCTGCTATCGGTCTTGCAGCGCACCGACCCTGCGCGATTCCAGATTGTCGTTGCTGCGCTGCAAGCCAACTGGGTCGCCAGAATGCGGCAATTGCTGGTGCATCTTCCGCCGCGCCGCGTGCTGCTGTGGCTGGCCGAAACCCCGCCGCCCAAGGTTGCCGCGACAGTCACCGCCACCGACGCCGCACCACTGGTCGACGCCGAAATGCTTGCCGCCCTTTGCCGCTCGGTCACGCAACTGGTCGAAGTGGTTCCCAACACGCCTTCAGTGGCAGAGGGGGGGGATCGGACGCATTTCTCCGAGGCCGACGCGCTGCGCGCCAGCGGCCTTCCCGGAACGGCAGTTCATGCAGAAGTCGCGGACCGGCTGGGTCCGGTGATTTCTGCCTTGGTCTGAACGAAAAAGGGGCCGCCCAATGGCGACCCCTCATTAATTCCGAACGAAGTCGGGATCAAAGCTTTTCGATCATCTCCGGCACGGCGGTGAACAGGTCGGCCACCAGCCCGTAATCGGCGACCTGGAAGATCGGCGCCTCTTCGTCCTTGTTGATCGCAACGATGACCTTGCTGTCCTTCATGCCCGCAAGATGCTGAATCGCACCCGAGATGCCGACCGCAATATACAAGTCCGGTGCCACCACCTTGCCGGTCTGCCCGACCTGCCAGTCGTTCGGAGCATAGCCGCTGTCAACCGCAGCGCGGCTGGCACCGACGGCACCATTCAGCTTGTCGGCCAGCTTTTCGATCATCGCAAAGTCAGCTTGGCTGCCAACGCCGCGCCCACCCGACACCACGATCCCGGCGCTGGTCAGTTCAGGGCGGTCGCTGGAGGCGACCTTGTCTTCAACCCAGGCCGAAAGGCTGCCATCGACCGATGCCGAGATCCTTTCGACCGTGGCCGAACCACCCTTGCCCGCCGCATCAAACGTGGCGGTGCGGACAGTCATCACCTTGGTCGCATCCGACGATTTCACCGTCTGGATCGCGTTGCCGGCATAGATCGGGCGCTCGAAGGTCGAGGCATCGACCACCGCCAGCACTTCGGAGATCACCATCACGTCCAGCATCGCCGCCACCCGCGGCAGCACCGATTTGGACAGCGCGCCGCTGGCTGCGACGATATGCTCGAAGTCACCCGCCAGCGACAGGACCAGCGCGGCCGTCGGCTCGGACATGCCGTGGCAATAGGCGTGATCGTCGGCAAAGAGGACCTTCGCCACACCCTGCAGCGTCGCAGCTTCGGCTGCGGCGGCATCGCCACCGGTGCCTGCAACCAGCACAGTCACCGGGCCCAGCGATTTCACGGCGGTCAGGGTCTTGGCAACCTGATCGGTCGCCAGTTGTCCGTCATTCACATCGGCAAGAAGAAGAACGGCCATTAGAGCACCCCTGCTTCGTCTTTGAGTTTTGCAATCAGTTCGGCAACCGAGGCCACCTTGACGCCCGCCTTGCGACCTGCCGGTTCAACCGTTTTCAGCACTGCCAGACGCGGGGCGACATCGACGCCGTAATCCGCCGGGGTCTTCATGGCCATCGGTTTGGCCTTGGCCTTCATGATGTTCGGCAGTGATGCATAGCGCGGTTCGTTCAGGCGCAGATCGACGCTGATGATCGTCGGCAGCTTGACGGTGATCGTCTGCAAGCCGCCGTCTACTTCGCGGGTGATCGTCGCGGTGTCACCGGCAATCGTTACTTCGGATGCAAAGGTGCCCTGCGACCAGCCCAGAAGGGCGGACAGCATCTGCGCGGTAGCACCCATGTCATTGTCGATGGCCTGCTTGCCGCACAGGACCAGGCCGGGGGCCTCTTCCTTGACCACGGCAGCCAGCAGCTTGGCCACGGCCAAGGGCTCGATGTCCACGTGCACGTTGTCGGTGGCTTCGATCAGGATCGCACGGTCGGCACCCATCGCAAGCGCATTGCGCAGGGTTTCCTGGCTTTGCTTGACGCCGATCGACACCACGACAACTTCGGTCGCGATGCCTTTTTCCTTCATGCGGATCGCCTCTTCGACGGCAATCTCGTCAAAGGGGTTCATCGACATCTTCACGTTCGCAAGGTCGACCCCGGAACCGTCCGCCTTGACGCGCACCTTCACGTTATAGTCGATCACCCGCTTGACCGGGACCAGCACCTTCATGGCCGAAACCTCCATCGTACCGCGCCGTGTGGGCGCACAAGCTCTCGTCCGCCTGTTACCGGATGGCGGCCACCCGGAACAGAGCAAATGCGACAGGTTGCAGCGACAGGACGCCGCGTTCTGATCGTGGGGTGCGATCAGGCCAGATCTAGCGCGTCAGGCCGGGGACCCACAGCACTTCATCCTTGCCGTCGTTGTTGGCAATGCGGCCTGCGACAAAGAACCAGTCCGACAGACGGTTCAGATAGCGCACCGCCTCGGGGTTCACGTCTTCCATCGTTGCGGTTTCCACGACCAGCCGTTCGGCGCGGCGGCAGACGGTGCGGCACAGGTGCAACTGCGCGGCAAGGAGCGACCCGCCGGGCAGGATGAAACTGCGCAAAGGGGTCAGCTTGGTGTTCATCGCGTCAATCTCGGTCTCCAGCCGCGAGACCTGGCCTTCGATCATCCGCAGGGCCGGGTATTCGCGCGTCGCGTCCAGATGCCGGTCCGGCGTGCAAAGGTCGGCGCCAAGGTCAAAGAGGTCGTTGGAGATGCGCTTCAGCGCCGCGTCGATGTCGCCCGTCGCATGCAGCCGCGCCAGCCCGACCGTGGCATTCGTCTCGTCCACCGTGCCATAGGCGCTGACCCGCAAGGAGTGTTTGGCCACCCGCACCCCGTTGCCAAGGGCGGTTTCGCCGGCATCCCCGGTCTTGGTATAGATCTTGGACAGGACGACCATCAGTTGCCTCCCGAACGCAGCCAGGCGAAGGCCGCGATCAGCACCACGGCCAGAAATTGCGCTGCCAATCGCCATCGCATGATCTTGTTAGCGTTGCGCTTGTTGAAATCACCCCCCTTGGCAAAGGTGCCAATGCCGAACAAAAGGATGCCAAGCACGACGAGACAGGCGACCGTGGCGAACAGGAAGACGGGATCAGAAAACATGGGAGCACTCCATTTTCCACTGATCTAGGCGCGCGCAGGCAAAAAGCGAAGGGCAAATTCGCGGCCTGTCCCCTCTAAAAATTTTCGGCGAAAATTTTTAGAGACTTCACCCCTTGGCGATCAGCCAATCCAGCATCCGCGTCGGCAACACCCGCCGCGCCAGACCCATGATATGGGTCGGCGTGGTCACATAATACCGCGCCCGTGGACGGCGTGATTCAAGAGCGTGGACCAGTTTGGCGGTCACCGCTTCGGGGCCAAGCTCAAACGTGTCCTTCTTGACCCTCGCGTCGTAAAGCCGCCCGCGCAGACTGGCGTATTGCGCGGCGCGGGCCGAATTTTCCCAGTCGATCCACTTTTCGAAATGCGGAATCGCGTTCTCGCGGATACGTGTCGCGATGGGACCGGGTTCGATCAGGACCACCTCGATCCCGGTGCCCTTCATCTCGATCCGCAGCACGTCGGTCAGGCCCTCCATCGCGAACTTGGTCGCCACATAGGCACCGCGCCAGGTCATGCCGACCAGCCCAAGAACCGATGAGCAATTCACGATCCGTCCGTGACCTTGTGCCCGCATCATCGGGATCACCCGGCGGGCAAGGTCGTGGTAGCCGAAAAGATTGACCTCGAAAATCGCACGCAGGGCGGCGCGCGGCAGGTCCTCGACCGCACCGGGGCAGGCGAAGGCCCCGTTGTTGAACAGCGCGTCCAGGGTGCCACCGGTCCGCTGCTTTACCTCATCCACCGCCGCCGCGATGCTGTCTTCATCGGCATAGTCGAGCCGGAAACTCTCCAGCCCCTCGCCACGTAGCCGTTCGCAATCGGTCTCTTGCCGGCAGGTCGCAAACACCCGCCAGCCGCGAACTTTCAGCCCGCGCGCGGCGTCAAGGCCAATGCCCGACGAACAGCCGGTGATCAGGATTGAACGGTCTGGCATGGGGGTCAGGGCGCAACCGGTGCCAGGAATCGGGTGGCGACAAAACCTTCGATTCCGTCGCCCTGAATGACGATCCGCGCCCATTCGGCATCGACTTGCTGCACCATCAGCGTCGCTTCGCCAAGCGCAAGTTTGCCAAGGACTTCGGCCTCGGTGGACGGCGTGGCTCGCACATTGACTGAATTGGCCGTGACATACCAGATCGTGCCGTCACCGGTCGCTGATAGTTCGGGGGCCGGTTCGAGGGCAGCTTCGGCCAACGTTTCGGTGGCATCCTCGCCCGGGATCGGTTCGTTGCCGAAAGAGGACAGGGTAAATATCGGTTCTTCCAACACCTGAACAACCTCACGCACCGGCTCGACCACGGTGTCTGGCTGGATTGGTTCGGCAATCGTGAGTGCTGGCGATTCCGGCACCAACGGGGCGGGCTCGGGAACCACGTCCGCAATGATCGTTTCCGACACGGGCGCAGCCGCGGCCGCCTGCTTTGCCCGGGCTTCGGCCCAGACCTCTTCCAGCCGCCCCTCGGCGTCGGCCTTTGCAAGGCCGGGGCGCAACTGGCCTGCATCGTGGCCAAGCGTCCCAAGAGCAAAGCCCATGGCAACAATGAGAAGCAGGGTTAGACGCAGCATTGGCAGTTCCATCATGGCTTGCCGTTCCAATAGCACCTTCCACCCCCGCCGTTGAGTCGGAATCGTCAATCTTATCCACAGGGATCTTGGGCGCGCGCGCCGTTTGTGAATGCCATCTGGACCACGCGGCAGGTTTTCCCTACACAAGATGCATGACTTCGGATGATGACGAGCCCAAGATCGGGGCCCCACAGGGGGTTACCCTTAACGAACCGCTCTCCCGCGCGATTGGTGAGCGATACCTTACTTATGCCTTGTCCACGATCATGCACCGGGCGTTGCCCGACGCGCGCGACGGGCTGAAACCGGTTCACCGGCGAATCCTCTGGGCGATGCGGCGGCTGCGGCTGACGCCGACTGGGGGCTTCCTGAAATCTGCCAAGATCGCCGGCGACACGATGGGGGATTTCCACCCCCACGGCGACATGGCGATCTATGACGCGATGGCGCGCTTGGCGCAGGATTTCAACATGCGCTACCCGCTGGTCGACGGGCAGGGCAATTTCGGCAACATCGACGGCGATAACCCCGCCGCCAGTCGTTATACCGAGGCCCGGGTGACCCATGCGTCCGAGGCGCTGATGGAGGGCATCGACGAGACCGCCGTCGATTTCCGGCCGAACTATGACGGCCGTCTGGAAGAACCGGTCGTGTTGCCGGCCGCATTCCCGAACCTTCTGGCGAACGGCTCCAGCGGCATTGCCGTCGGCATGGCCACCAACATCCCACCGCATAATCTGGACGAGCTGATCGACGGCTGTCAGGCGCTGCTGGCCGACCCCGACCTGACCAATGAGGCGCTGGTTGCCCTGATCCCCGGCCCGGATTTCCCCACCGGCGGCGTCATTGTTGAACCCCGCGACAGCATCCTTGAGGCCTACCGCACGGGTCGCGGTTCGTTCCGGTTGCGCGCGAAATGGCAGGTCGAAGACCTTGGCCGTGGCACCTGGCAGATCGTCGTCACCGAGATTCCGTTTCAAGTCGCCAAGTCCAAGCTGATCGAAAAGCTGGCCGAGCTTATCCAGTTGAAAAAGGTCCCGCTTCTGGCCGATGTCCGCGACGAATCCGCCGAGGACATCCGACTGATCCTGGAACCCCGCGTCCGCACGGTGGACCCCGACGTGCTGATGGGCAGCCTGTTCCGGACCTCTGACCTTGAAGTGCGGTTCTCGCTGAACATGAACGTGCTGATCGACGGCAAGGTGCCGCGCGTTTGTTCCTTGAAGGAGGTGCTTCGCGCCTTTCTTGACCACCGCCGCGACGTGTTGCGCCGCCGCAGTCTGCACCGCATCGAAAAGATCGACACCAGGCTTGAGGTGCTTGAAGGTCTGCTGATCGCCTTTCTGAACCTGGACCGCGTGATTGACATTATCCGATATGATGATGACCCAAAGGCCGCCTTGATGGCCGAAGACTGGTCAAAATCGCACATCCGCGCGATGTCTGAAAAGGACTATAAGGCCCCGGCCAAGGGGCAGGGGACCTTGACCGACAATCAGGCCGAAGCAATCCTGAACATGCGCCTGCGGTCCTTGCGGCGGCTGGAAGAGATGGAGCTGAACGCCGAGCGCGACGCCTTGCAAAAAGAACGCGCCAACCTTGCCGACCTCCTGGAAAGTGACCGCCGCCAGTGGAAACGGGTGGGTCAGGACCTTAACGAGGTCCGCAAGCTGTATGGCAAGGCGACCGCGATGGGGGCCCGCCGCACCCAGTTTGCCGATGCGACAGAAACCCCCGACATCCCCTATGAAGCGATGATCGACCGCGAGCCGATCACCGTCCTCTGTTCGAAAATGGGCTGGATCCGGGCGATGAAGGGCCATGTCGACCTGACCGTCGAGCAGAAGTTCAAGGACGGCGATGGCCCCCGTTTCGCCTTCCATGCCGAAACCACCGACAAGATCCTGCTGATCGGCGACAATGGCCGGTTCTTCACGCTCTTGGGCGCAAACCTGCCCGGCGGGCGTGGCATGGGGGAACCGGTCCGCCTGATGGTGGACCTGCCGAACGACACCGGTATCACCGATCTTATGATCTTCCGGCCTGGCGAAAAATTCCTCGTCGCCTCCAGCGCCGGCGACGGGTTCATCGTTCCGGCGGAAGAGCTGGTGGCCCAGACCAAAGCGGGCAAGGCCGTGCTGACAGTCCGCGACGGCATCAAGACCGCCGTTTGCACCGTGGTCCGGGGCGATACGATCGCCGTTGTCGGCGACAACCGTAAAATGTTGGTATTCCCTGTGGCCGAGTTGCCGGAAATGGCAAGGGGCAAGGGAGTGCGATTGCAGAAATACAAAGACGGCGGGTTGTCAGACGCCATCACCTTTACCCGGTCCGATGGGCTGTCTTGGAAAGATCCCGCCGGTCGCACCCGAACGGAAACCGACCTGACCGAATGGACCGGGGCGCGGGCAAGTGCTGGCAAGATGGCGCCGCGCGGCTTCCCGCGCGACAACCGGTTCACCTGATCTCGCCTATTCGCCGATAAGCTTGCAGTGAATGGCCTGCGGGGCGGCGGCAAGTTTGGCGACCTTGTCATCCAGAAAGTCGCAGTCCAGCAGGTTGTCCTCATCCGCCCAGCGGGCCGAAAAGACGTTCACATTCATATAGGGCACGGTCACCTGATCCATCGGTGCAGCCGCAAGATTGCTACCCAGAACCAGACGCGACGGGCCGGGATGCAGGGTCAGATCTTCCGACAGCAGGAACACTGTGCCGATCTCATTGGTCTGCAACGTGGCTCCAGGGGCCGGGTCGCCCATCCAGTAGGCGGCGACCGTGACCGCCTCGCCGCGCCGGGTCAACTCGGCCAGCGCCTTGTCGGAAAAGGTAAGCTCGATGGTGACCGTCTGCGCCAGGGCCGGCCCTGCGGTAATGGCCAGAAGGCTTGCGGCTGCAAGTCGCAACGGCAGTCTTGGCATGTGGATTTCCCCTCACACTAGGCTCTCAGGCTTGCAGCACCACGTCCGCGGGTCAAGTCTTCTGGGGTCGGGCCAAACAGGCTTGAAATTCCTCGAGTGTCAGGATAAGCCGCCGCGCGTGTGAACATCGGGCCATCCGGCTTGATCTGGACAAGGGCGGAAAGCGCAATGGCGAAGGCAAAGTTTGAACGGAATAAACCGCATGTGAACATCGGGACCATTGGTCACGTGGACCACGGCAAGACGACGCTGACGGCGGCGATCACCAAGTATTTCGGTGAATTCCGCGCTTATGACCAGATCGACGGCGCTCCGGAAGAGCGGGCTCGTGGCATCACGATCTCGACCGCGCATGTGGAATACGAGACCACGGCACGTCACTATGCCCACGTCGACTGCCCCGGCCACGCCGACTACGTCAAGAACATGATCACCGGTGCTGCCCAGATGGACGGCGCGATCCTGGTTTGCGCCGCGTCCGACGGCCCGATGCCGCAAACGCGCGAGCACATCCTG
>CAIXBE010000013.1 GCA_903917595.1 uncultured Rhodobacterales bacterium | reverse complement strand
TTGCCACCTGGCGGCGGCCGCGTGTGGTCTTTCGCCAGCACATGGCGCGGGGCGTGTCAGAGCCCTTTGCCTTCACGCTGCTCTTGGTGTTCCTGATCCTGACCATCATCGGCCAATGGCCGGTTGCCGCCCGCGAGGCGCATCTGGCTGGTGAGGTCTCTGCCGCCCCCCGCATGCTGGCGCGGGCCTTGGCGGTGCTGGCGCTGATCCCGTTCTGGTATGGGCTGGCGGCAGTTGGCCGGTTTGTTGCGCGCCTGATGGGCGGGCAGGGCAGCTGGTATGCGTCCCGCCTGGCCCTGTTCTGGGCTCTGGCCACCGTCAGCCCGCTGATGCTGCTGCAGGGCCTTGTTGCTGGCATGATCGGGCCGGGACCGGCGCATGTGGCTGTCTCAAGTCTTGCCGGGGCGGGGTTTCTTTGGCTGTGGCTGACCATGCTGCATGAGGCTGAGCGCGGATGACCCCAATGTATGACATCGCGAAAATTCGTGCCGATTTCCCGATCCTTGCCCGCGAGGTAAACGGCAAGCCCTTGGTCTATCTGGACAATGGCGCATCGGCGCAAAAGCCGCAGGTGGTGATCGACGCCATCACCCGCGCCTATTCCCACGAATATGCCAACGTCCATCGCGGACTGCACTATCTGTCGAACCTTGCGACCGAAAGGTATGAGGCAACGCGCGGCATCATTGCCCGGTTCCTGAACGCTGGTCACGAAAACGAAATCGTCTTTACCAGCGGCACCACCGAGGCGATCAACCTTGTCTCCTACGGCTGGGCCGCACCGCGCCTGCAGGCGGGCGACGAGATCGTCCTGTCGGTGATGGAGCATCACGCCAACATCGTGCCGTGGCACTTTCTGCGCGAACGGCAGGGGGTGGTTCTGAAATGGGTGGATGTCGACGCAAACGGCGATCTTGACCCGCAGGCGGTGATTGACGCTATCGGGCCGAAGACCAAACTGGTCGCAGTGACCCATATGTCAAACGTGCTGGGGACCGTGGTCGATGTGGCCGCGATTGCCCGTGGCGCGCAGGCCAAGGGCGTGCCAGTTCTGGTCGATGGATCGCAAGCGGCGGTTCACATGCCGGTCGATGTGCAGGCCTTGGGCTGCGATTTCTATGCCATCACCGGGCACAAGTTGTATGGGCCATCAGGCTCGGGTGCGATCTGGATCAGTGCCGGGCGTCAGGCCGAAATGCGCCCCTTCATCGGTGGCGGCGACATGATCCGCGAGGTGACCCGCGACGCTGTCACCTGGAACGACCCGCCGATGAAGTTCGAGGCGGGCACACCGGGCATCGTCCAGCAGATCGGGCTGGGCGTGGCGCTGGAGTATATGCAGGCCTTGGGGATGGCGAAAGTCGCTGCCCATGAGCGCAGCCTTCGCGACTATGCGCGGGACCGGCTGGCAGGGTTGAACTGGCTGAATGTGCAGGGCAATTCGGACAGCAAGGGGGCGATCTTCTCGTTCACCATGCAGGGCGCGGCCCATGCCCACGACATCTCGACCATCCTGGACAAGCGCGGCATTGCGGTCAGGGCCGGCACGCATTGCGCCATGCCCCTGATGCAGCATCTGGGCGTCACCGCGTCCTGCCGGGCGTCCTTTGGCCTGTATAATACGGTCGAGGAAGTGGACACGCTGGTCAGCGCGCTGGAGCTTGCCCACGATTTGTTCGCCTGAAGGCCAGCCGACCCATCTGCAGGGTCGGCTTGTCTTTGCCTTAGAATGACCATTTCATCCCGATGACCGCCGCCTGATCCGAAATACCGGCCTGGTTGCCGTAATTTTCGGCATGGACCAGCGACAGCATCAGTTCGGAATGATCGCCCATCGGCATCTGGTAGCCGAAAGTTAGGTCAATTTGCCGCTCGCTTGGGGCAAGGTCTACGGCGAGGGTGCGTGTCTCGGACGACCCCTCGCCAAGCGCTACCGGCACGATCAGGCTGGCAGAGCCGCTGGTCACCGCAATCGGCATCGACACGCCGACGGTCAGCCGGTCCCCCGTAGAAAAGACGCTGCGGCTGCCAACTTGCAGGCTGACGCTGTTGAAATCTGCCTTGTCGACCGCGCTCATCGCGGCGGGCGTTGCGAGATCGGCGATGCCGATCTCGCCTTTCAGCGAAAAGAAGCCGCCAAGGCCCAGATCGTGCGACACCCCAAGGGTGATTGACGCCATGTCCGCGCCGGCGCCGCTGGTATCTGCAAAGCCCATCAGCCCGCCACCGTCGCGCGCAAGTTTGACCCCAAGATCAACCGACAGGTCGCCTTCGGTCAACCGGCGGGAAAGGGCTATCCCATAGGTGTCCTCGCCACCAAGCAGGATGGCGGCCCGGGAGCGGCCGTCTGGTCCGTCAATCTCGAGGGTCGCGCCGGGATGGTCGATGAAGACATCGGCCAAGGAGTTGACCGTGGCGGTTCGCGTGTGTCCGTAATCCTTGGCATAGCTGCGGGCGGCCAGTGTTTCGGCCAGATCGCCCGGCTTTGCGGTGGCGACAAAGTCTTTGGCGGCGATGTCGAAGCTGCCCTCCAGCGCGTCGGTCATGGTCAGATCAACGCCCGCAAGGCTGCGCGCAACCGCATCCCCCATCGCCCCGCCTGTTGAAAAGGCAAAATCTTCGGCAGCGATCTTGCCGCCGTCCGCCGTCGACAAGGAGCTTGGACCGATGGGCAGAAGCGCTGCCCGGATGTCCAGAAAGCCATGGCCGAACTCGTCCGAGTAATTATGGGTAAAGACGCCCGAGCCCTCGATCACATCTTGCGAACCGGCGCTGACGAAACCGGTAAAGGTATTGTCTGCCGAGGCCAGAAGCCGCGCACGCAACTGATGCGGGTTCAGGTCCGGAAAAGCCTCGGCCAGCAGTGCAAGCGCCCCGGCAACCTGAGGGGCCGCATAAGACGACCCGGTGCCGCTTTCATAAGAGGTGTTCGAAACATCGGAAGCCCCGGTCCAGTAGCCGTCTGCCATCAGGCACCAGCGTGCGGCCTCGAGGCAGGGGGCTGAAACCCGGCCCGCGACGCCCGAGACGCCGTTGTCGTCGAAGATCGGAACCGAGTTGCCGACCGCAAGCCATCCAAAGGTCAGCCCGGACTCGAACATCGGCAGCGCTTCCAGCAGCCCGGCCAATGTCGCGCTTTCATCGTTCGAGATTGCGAAAATCACCACCCCTTGCGAGGCGTAATTTTCCAGCGCGGTCAGCCAGGTCTGGCCGGTGGAATTGCCGAAGATGTCGTCGTAGCCGGTCGAATCGGCATATACGTCGGTGAAACCCCAAGAGTTGTTCTGTGCCACGGCCCCACGCGCTGCAGCCGCATTCGCCGCGGCCGCAAGGTCCGAATCGTCCCAGGAACTGAAGATCAGGTCGGCTTCGGGCGCAACCCCAACCATGGTCGATGACAGTCCCGCAGCGATTGACGCGACCACAGTGCCGTGATTGTCGACCCCCGGATCCCCGGTCGAGGTGGTAGCCTTGCCGGCAAACACTTCGTGGCCCTGCAGGAAACCGGCATCGACGATGGCGATCACCTGCCCGGCACCTGTCAGGCCGACCGCATGGGCGTAGTCCACCCGTGACGAAAACAGCGGGTTGGAAAAGGCATCGCCAAGGCCGGCGATATTGCCGCTTTGCATACGGTAACGGGCGACATTGTTACGGATGTTGGCCGCCGCATTACGCCATTGGCTGGTAATGGATGGCATATAGTAGCTGCCAAGTGTCCCCGAGCTGCCGGGGTTGGCGGCAATGGTATAGAAGTCGCCGATCGGGGTTGTTCCGTCATCCTCCCCTCCACCACAGGCCGAAAGCAGGGCCACCGAAGACAGCAGGATTGGCAAGCGGCGGGTGCGATGGGCAGATGTGAGGCGGGACAAAGTCGACAACTCCTTACGAATCTGCAGGTATTTCTTGGGACAAGTTGGGCAGAAACAACACGTCTCGTCACCCCCTTTCTGCATCGGATTGCCAACTTCGTTGTTCGTCGGGCGCGGGGATGCAAGGTCAAGCCTGACCCGACACAGGTTTGCCGTTGAAACCCCTTCGACCATCGGCTATGAGCGCCGCAGGCACCCATAGCTCAGCTGGATAGAGCGTTGCCCTCCGAAGGCAAAGGTCGCACGTTCGAATCGTGCTGGGTGCACCACATCTTTCCGTTTCTGGCAACTGTATTGCGGGTCAATTTGGCGCGGCAAGGCTTTCGCCGGTTGCGACGCCCCCGGTTCTGTGGCAAGACAATCAGGTAGGAAATCAGACCGATGAGTTCAGAATGAGCGAATTCACCAACCGCCGTGTGATGATGGTGGATACGCAGGTCCGACCGTCGGATGTGACCAAGTTCCCGATCATCGATGCCATGCTTGGCGTTCCGCGTGAGGTCTATGTGCCCGAGGCGCGCCGCGAGGCGGCCTATGTCGGTGAAAACCTTTCGATCGGTGGCGGGCGGGTGGTTCTGGAAGCGAGGACTTTGGCCAAGCTTCTGGAATCTCTGGACATTCAACCAGATGAGATGGTCCTGGACCTGGGCTGTGGCCTTGGCTATTCCGCGGCGGTCATTGCCCGGCTGGCCGAAACCGTCATCGCCGTCGAAGAGGATGAGGCGCTTGCTTCGGACGCACAGCGGCTGTTGTCGGAAGAAGGTGTCGACAATGCGCTGGTGATTGCCGGTCCGCTGGCGAACGGGGCAGCAAAACACGCGCCCTACGATGTGATCGTGCTGCAGGGCGGCGTCGAAGTCATACCGCCTGCTATCACCGACAGCTTGCGTGACGGCGGCCGGATCGGCGCGATTTTCATGGAAGGTGCGCTGGGCACCGTGATGCTGGGACGCAAGTCGAATGGCAGCATCACCTGGCGGGCGGTTTTCAATGCCGCGGCGCCCGTGCTGGACGGGTTTCGCAAGACGCCCGGCTTTCAGCTTTGACCAAGGGGCTGCGGCCCGGGCAGATGCCCGGACCTGACGGCGATTGACAAGGAACAGCCTGCGCGGATGTCGCGGGCCGGATAAGGTGATCAGGAATGCGGGTCTGGGTTCGGGCAATGATGGTGGCGGCGGCGGGTCTTGTGGCAGCGCCCATGGCCGGGGCCGAAACCCTGACCGACGCGCTGATCGCGGCCTACCGCAACTCGGCTCTCCTGGACCAGAACCGCGCCGTGCTGCGTGCCGCCGACGAGGGGGTAGCTCAGGCGATTGCTGGGTTGCGTCCGGTCGTCGCCTTTACCGCTCAATCGGGCTATAGCCGCGTCGAAACCAACACTGGTCTTGGCGTGACCGTGATCGAGGGGCTGAAAACCTCGCTGACCCTCAGCGCCGAAATGACGCTGCTGGACTTTGGCCGCAGCAAGCTGGGTATCGAACTCGCGCGCGAAAGCGTGCTGGCAACGCGGGCGGCGCTGGTTCAGGTTGAACAGCAGGTCTTGCTGGCCGCCGTTTCGGCCTATGTCGACGTGCGGCTGGCGCAAGAGGTCGTGGCGCTGCGTCAAAGCAACTTCCGGCTGATCACCCAGGAACTGCGCGCTGCGGAAGCCCGGTTTGAAGTGGGCGAGACGACGCGCACCGATGTCGCCATCGCGCAGGCGCGGCTGGCCGGGTCGCAGGCGGCTTTGTCGGCAGCCGAAGGCCAGCTTCTGATCGCGCGTGAGGCTTACAAGTCCGCGACCGGCGACTATCCCGGTCGGCTTGCGGCTTTGCCGAAGTTGCCGGCGCTTCCCGCCGGTCTGGAAGCGGCGCAGGGTGTCGCGCGGTCTACCCATCCGGTCATCCATCAAGCGCAGCATTTGGTTACCATCTCTGAACTGCAGGTCGACCTGGCCGAAGCTGCGATGAAGCCGACGGTAGGGGCAGGGCTGTCGATTTCGGTGGATCAGGACGGCTATGACACCGAAACCTTTGGCCTGACGCTGAACCAGACCCTGTATGCCGGGGGGCGGTTGTCGTCGGTGTTGCGGCAGGCGATTGCGGGCAAGGACGGCGCGCGGGCAAGTCTGCAGCAGACGGCCATCGGTGTGATGGAAAGCGTCGGCATTGCCTGGGCCAATCTGGCGGTCTCGGCCGCGTCGATCGAGGCGTCGGACCAGCAGATCCGCGCCGCACAAACCGCCTTTGACGGTGTGCGTGAGGAGGCGGATGCCGGTGCGCGCACCACTCTGGACGTGCTGGACGCCGAACAGGAATTGCTGGACGCCCGCAATTCCCGCCTGCGGGCCGAAGCGCAACGCTATGTCGGCGTTTATCAGGTGTTGGCGACCATGGGTCTTCTGACCGTCGATCACCTGCAACTTGGCATCGTCACCTATGATCCTGACGCCTACTACAAGGCAGTCGAAAAAGCCCCCGCTCACAGCGCCGAGGGCGAAAAGCTGAACCGTATTCTCGACAAGATCGCCAACTGATCCCGACGCCTGCCCCAACCGTCAAGAAATGCGTTGCCTGACATGGATCGGGCGCGTTATCCTTTGGGCTGAAGTGGCTTGGGACGGGGTTAAGCACGGGAATGTCGGGTCCTCTCAGCATGAACGAGATCGAGGATGTGGTGTCATCCGTCCGCAGGCTGGTGTCGCCCGAAGCCCGTCCGCGCCCGTTTTCGCGTGATTTGGGGCTTGAAAAATTGATCCTGACGCCCGCATTGCTGGTGGTTCACGAACCGATGAAGGCGAAGAAGGCAACGGTCAAGCCCAAGGCGAAAACCACCGCCCCCCTACGCCGCCGCCCCAAGGCCGAAAGTCCAAAGCCAGACCCGATTCGCGTGGAGCCCTTGGCCGAAGCGGAATGGGAAGCTCCGTTCTGGAGCGAGGCCGACCCTTCACTTGCCGAAATGGCGCTGCAGGCGGAAGAGGCGGTCTTGGTGACCAGCCCTGATACCGTCGCGGAGCCCGCTCCGGCGGTGGCGAAAAAGCCCACGAGGGCGCGGAAGATGTCAGCCCGAAAGGCCGCCGCTGCGCCGGTGGAAAGATCCGCCAAGCCCGCGCCAAAGCCGCGGAAGGCCGTTGCCAAGCCGGCTTCGGTCGTGGTCAAGGCGGTG
>CAIXBE010000012.1 GCA_903917595.1 uncultured Rhodobacterales bacterium | reverse complement strand
ATCGGATCGTGTACAAAAAACTGATCATGGAAGGGTTCAAGCGCGTCGGGGACATGGAGTGGGCCAACCATATGGGGATATGGTGTGTGCCGGTCCACTTCGCAGTGAAATTTGATATTCCATTTATCTTCTGGGGCGAGTGCCCGCAGATGGAATACGGTGGCGCGGAGACTGTATCGGAGATCAATAAAAAGCAGTTCGACGAGGACTGGCTCAACGACTATGGCTGCCTTAATGGTTTGCGCCCTCAAGATATGGTGGACGAGAAAAATGGAATCACGCTCAAGGACCTGAAGATGTATGTCTATCCATCGCGCGAGGCAATTGGGTCGTGGGGTGGACGGGGAGTGTTTATTGGGTATTACTTCAAGTGGAACAATGCTCAGAACCTCGGCATTGTGGAGAAGATGGGCTTCCAACGTCGCGAGGGCCGCATTGAAGTCTCGTACACCGATTACGAGAAGCTCGACTGCTTGTCGATAAATCTGCATGACTACTTAAAATACTTGAAATTCGGCTATGGCCGTGCTACCGATTCGGCCTGTATAGAGGTGCGAAATGGCGTCATTTCGAGAGATGAGGCTGTTCGCCTCGCGGAGGTATACGATGGTCGCTACCCGAAGGAGTGCGTAGAACGTTTCTGCGAAGAGTTCGGCATCGGGCGCGACGAGTTCGATGCTCTGTGCGCCCCATTCACCAATCGCGCGCTGTTCGAATTAATCGGCAACTCCTTCAAGCGTGACATTGACGGCAGTCTGGTGCTGAAGCAGAAGGTTGTTGAAAAGCGTAGAGCACCTTGATCGCTGTTCTCCAGCACTTGATGAGAGTCGCCATCGTCGATTACCAAGCCGGGAATCTGCGCAACGTGCAGAAAGCGGTTGAGCGGCTCAACCACGCGGCGGATATTGTTCAGCGCGGCGATGCCCTAGCCAATGCGGACGTCATTATCCTGCCTGGAGTAGGCGCGTTCCGGCACGGCATGGTAAACCTTGAGCAGGCCGGGTTTGTCGAGTCTCTCCGTCGCGAGGTGCTAGAGAAGGGCAAGCCGATCCTGGGCATATGCCTCGGGATGCATCTGCTCGGCACACGTGGGCTCGAGGGCGGTGAGATGCGGGGCCTCGGCCTGCTGCCGATGTCCGTGCCGCGCTTCGACCTTTCGAAATGCACCGTGCGGCTGCCGCATAACGGGTGGAACAGCGTGGTCATCAAGCCCGATTCAATACTGTTTAAAGGCATAGGGCAGGGAGCGGATTTCTACTTCGTGCACAGCTATCACGTGGTCTGCGACGACGAGACCATGGTCGCGGCGCGCTGTGACTATGGCTATCCTTTTGCGGCTGCTCTCGAACACGAAAACATCTTCGCGACCCAGTTTCACCCCGAGAAGAGCCAGCGGCACGGCTTGAGATTACTAGACAACTTTCTCACCCATTGCCAGGCCAAGGGATAGCGGTGCTAAAGGTCAGGGTGATTCCCATTCTTCTGATGCAGGACGGATTGTTGAAGAAACCGGTGCAGTTCAGAAATCCCCGCACCGTGGCCAACCCGATATCGGTCGTCCGGGTATTTGAGGAACGCCAGGTGGATGAGCTGATCCTCCTGGATATCGGACGGACGGTGGAGGAGGAGGACGTCGACCCGCGGCTGGTCAGAAACATCGCCGAGGAACTGTATGTTCCCTTTGCATATGGGGGCGGGATCCGCAGTATCGAAGCCATGCATCACATCGTGCAGGCGGGCGCCGAGAAAGTAGTGATCAACTCTGCAGCGGTCGAAATGCCCAATTTGATCTCCGAGGGCGCTGTGCGGTTTGGCAGCCAGTGCATAGTCGTCAGCATAGACGCGAAGGACAATGGATCGTTCTACGAGGTGTACACCCGCAGCGGCACGCACCCGACCGGCCTCGACGCCGTTCAACTCGCGCGGCGCGTGGAGGAGCTGGGTGCCGGGGAAATCCTGATCAACTCCATCCCTCATGAAGGCATGCTGAAGGGATACAATATCGACTTGATTAGCATTATAGCGAGTGTCGTATCTGTTCCCGTCATTGCGGCTGGAGGGGCGGCGAAGCTGCAGGACTTCGTGAGTGCGGTAAAAGACGGCGGCGCTTCAGCGGTGGCCGCTGGAAGCATCTATCACTATACCAAGACCACGCCCAACATGGTCAAAGG
The DNA here is from genome assembly GCA_903917595.1 of uncultured Rhodobacterales bacterium. GTDB lineage: Bacteria > Pseudomonadota > Alphaproteobacteria > Rhodobacterales > Rhodobacteraceae > Tabrizicola > Tabrizicola rara. The sequence goes on along the minus strand of CAIXBE010000012.1, from coordinate 3,385 downwards.
CGCGTTGCACGCAGCTGGTGTGCCGGTCCGGATGTACGACGATGTAGATTATAGTATTGGATGGTAGATTTTTCGGGAAGAACCAACATGGCAAAAGAGAAACTGGCGATCATAGGCGGGGAACCTGCTTTCAAGGGAGCACTGCAACCGTACAACTCCATAGGCGCTGAAGAAGCTGAGGCTGTGGCGCGGGTAATGCGCTCCGGCTGTCTATCCGGGTACTACGGTTCCTGGAGCCCGGAATTCTTCGGCGGGCCCGTGGTGCAGGCGTTCGAAACCGCGTGGGCGAAGCGCTTCGCCTGCAAACATGCGGTGGCGGTGAATTCCAATGCATCCGGACTCGTGGCAGCGATGGGCGCGATAGGGATCAGTCCAGGCGACGAGGTCATCGTGCCACCCTTGACCATGTCCGCGACTGCCATGGCCCCGCTCGCGTATGGCGGAATCCCAGTGTTTTCGGACCTTGATACTGTGACCTGCTGCTTAGATCCGAAGGAAGTTCGGAAGAATATCACCGAGAAGACCAAAGCTATACTCGTTGTCAACATGTTCGGCCATATCGCGCATCTCGAGGAACTGCGCGCCATCGCCGATGAGCACGGCTTGTTCCTGATCGAAGATAACGCTCAGGCCCCCCTGGGAACCGAGAACGGCCGCTACACCGGCACCATCGGACATATCGGCATATTCAGCCTGAACTACCACAAGCATTTTCATACGGGTGAGGGTGGGGTCTGCACCACCAACGACGACGATCTGGCCATGCGCCTGAGGTTGATTCGCAACCATGGCGAGGCTTGCACCGAAGGCGCCGGGGTGACGAACCTCGTTAATCTCGTCGGTTTCAACCTGCGCATGACCGAGCTCTGTGCCGCCGTCGGTCTCGAGCAACTTAAGAAGGCGGATGCGCTAGTCGGCGAGCGGGAGCATATAGCGCATAGACTCAATGAAGGACTGGCAGGGCTCGAGGGAATCGCCCCGCCGGTGCAGCGCGCGGGCACGCGCCCGGTCTACTACATGTACCAGCTGCGCTTCGACCCGGACGCTGTTGGTGTCTCGCGGGAGGTTTTTGCAGAGGCATTGGCTGCGGAGGGCTTCCCGACGTTCCTCGGTTATTTGAAGCCGTTGTATCTTCTGCCGATGTTCCAGCATCGGATCGCAATAGGGCGCGACGGCTGGCCATTCACGCTCACTAATCGCTCGTACCACAAAGGTCTCTGTCCGGTGGCGGAACGCTTGCACGAGATCGAGCTCATGGGATTCGACTGCTGCTGCGTCAAAGTGACGGACGCGGATCTGGACGGTCTGATTGCGGCGTTCCGAAAGGTTCATGCAAACCGCGACCAGTTGCAGGTCTATGGACAGACGCGTGCAGGCGCGAAAACGCAATGAAGCCGAAGGTCGTCGTCAGCATCGAAGCGCGCATGGGGTCATCTAGGTTACCCGGCAAGGTCCTCATGGACCTTTGCGGAAAGCCGGTGATTGGTTGGCTAGTGGATAGGTTGCGCAAATGCCGGACAGTGGACGAGATCGTGCTCGCTACATCGACCTCCAGTGGGGACGATGTACTGGCCAAGTGGTGCGACGACAATGCAGTCCGCTGCTTCCGGGGTAGCGAAGACGATGTCCTGAAACGGGTGGTAGATGCTCACCGCGAGGCGGGAACAGACATCATCGTGGAAATCACCGGCGACTGCCCGCTCACCGATCCTGATGTGGTGGACCTGGGCGTGGAGACATTCCTATCCAACGATTGTGATTACTTGACCAACTGCGAGGTCGTCTCTTTTCCTCAAGGAATATGTGTACAGGTGTTTCGCTTCGCGGATCTGGAGCGCATGGAGCAAGAGTCCTACGACCCCGCAGTGCGCGAACACGTCACGCCCCTTTTCTACGAACGTAAGGATCTTTACCGGAACATCAATATGCTGTCACCGGGATGCTGGCATCTGCCAAATGATTGCAGGACCCAACTGGACTATTCAGAGGACATGGCCTTCCTGCGCGAGGTTTGCGGCCGACTATTGGCCAAATACGGCTTCGGCTTCGGTCTGGGCCATCTGGTGGAACTGTTGCGGGCAGAACCTCAACTGATGGATATCAATCGATATTGTGTTGAGCGTAGCGTCCGTTGACCATGCCCCTAAGAACTATTCTCGTTGGCCTGGGCCGAATCGGGGCCGCCTACATTGACGATAAGGCCATGGCCAAGACGGTGCCGTATGTGACTCACGCCCAAGTACTGACGGATCACCCTGCCTTTCGATGGGAGGCTGCAGTCGATATTTCCGACGCCGCTCGCGAGCTCGTGTTTTCGCGCTTTGGGGTTGAGCACGTGGCTCGGACCCTAGAGGAGATTGACTGCTTGGGCGCGATCGATGTCGTCGTGCTTGCCACGCCTCCGTCCTTCAGGTTGCCCGTTCTTGGTGCCTTGCCAAATCTCAAAGCCGTGCTGGTGGAGAAGCCGTTGGGAGCCACGCTAGGTGAGTCGGAGGCGTTCGTGCAGGAATGTCGGAGACGCGGCATCCTAACGCAGGTGAACCTTACCCGCCGGGCCGATGCTGCCATGCAAGGACTTGCAAGTGGAGGGCTGAAAGAGCGTATTGGCAGTATCCAATGCGGTTTTGGAGTTTACGGAAACGGAATCATCAACTACGCTACCCACACCGTTGATTTGGTGCGAATGCTGGTTGGAGAGGTTACTGCTGTGCAGGCATTGAAACGATCACCCGAATTTCAAGAGGGGCCTTTGGCCGATGACAAAAACCTTTCTTTTACGCTTTTCGTCGAGGGAGGAACGCCCGTGACTTTGCATCCTGTGAGGTTTTCGCGATATAGAGAGGGCTCACTTGATCTCTGGGGTGAAAAAGGCCGTCTTGAAATCTTGCAGGAGGGTTTGCTCATACGCCAGACACCGCGCGATGATTGCCGCTCGCTGGATGGAGCTTTCGAATTAGCCTCCAGCCGTTCTGGACTCGAATCCACTGGATATGGGCGTGCACTTTACGATTTGTACGGCGACCTGGCGGACGTACTGGCCGGAAAGCGCATCGCTACCTGCAGTCCATGCGAATCGGCCCTGGTTACGGATCGGGTGGTGCATGCGGTGCTCGCGTCCGCCAACTCGGGTGGATCCGTGGTGGAGATTCGAGCATCTTGAGACTGGCGGCACATGGTTTTGAGGAGAAACGCGCCTGGATGTCTTAATTGCAGTCGAGGATCCCGGCGCGGCTAACTTCGTGTTGGAATTGCCGGAAGCCTTTGAGCGTGCTGGCGTTTCGTGCTCGGTGTTTGCTTGTGGTCACGCGATGGGGTTCCTGCTTGATCGGCAGGTGAAGTGCCATGAATTGCCGGTCGGAGCTGAGCCCCGAGAAATCCTGAATAT
>CAIXBE010000011.1 GCA_903917595.1 uncultured Rhodobacterales bacterium | reverse complement strand
TCTGGAACGAGATCGTGCATGTCCTGACCCCGATGGCGATCCCGGGCATCGCGTCAACCATGCTGCTGAACGTGATCCTGGCCTGGAACGAGGCGTTCTGGACCATCATCCTGACCACCACCAAGGCGGCCCCGCTGTCGGCGTTCATCGCCAGCTTCTCGGCACCGCAGGGGCTTTTCTACGCGAAACTTTCGGCGGCCTCGGCCATGGCCATCATGCCGATCCTGATCCTTGGCTGGTTCAGCCAGAAACAACTGGTCCGCGGCCTGACCTTTGGCGCGGTGAAGTGAGGGCACGATGGGCAAGATAGAACTGACAAAAGTCCGCAAAAGCTTTGGCGAGGTGGATGTGATCCCAGGGCTGGACCTGGTGATTGAAGACGGCGAATTCGTCGTCTTCGTCGGCCCGTCGGGCTGCGGCAAATCCACCCTGCTGCGGCTGATCGCGGGGTTGGAGGATACGACTTCGGGCACGATCGAAATCGACGGCAAGGATGCCACCGCCCTGCCGCCCGCCAAGCGGGGTCTGGCGATGGTGTTCCAGTCCTATGCTTTGTATCCGCACATGACGGTGCGGAAAAACATCGCCTTCCCGCTGAAAATGGCCGGGATGGACCAAGCCGAACAGGAACGCCGCATTGCCCGCGCCGCATCAGTGCTGAACCTAACCGCCTATCTTGACCGTCGCCCCGGGCAGTTGTCCGGCGGCCAGCGCCAGCGCGTCGCCATTGGCCGCGCCATTGTGCGCGAACCGGCGGCCTTCCTGTTCGACGAGCCGTTGTCGAACCTTGACGCCGCCTTGCGTGTGGGGATGCGGCAGGAAATCTCCGAACTGCACCAAAGCCTGAAAACCACGATGATCTACGTGACCCACGATCAGGTCGAAGCGATGACCATGGCCGACAAGATCGTGGTCCTGAACGCGGGTCGGATCGAACAGGTCGGCGCGCCCTTGGAATTGTATCACACGCCGAAGAACATCTTCGTCGCGAGCTTTATCGGCTCACCGCGCATGAACCTGATCACCGGCCCCTAGGCTGCCAGGCACAATGCCCACACCATCGGCATCCGGCCCGAACATATCACGGTCGGCGATGGCCCGTGGGAGGGTGTCGTGGGACTGTCCGAACACCTTGGGTCAGACAGTTTCATCAAGGTCGATGTGGCGGGCCTTGGCATCATCAACGTCCGTGGCACGGGCGAGTTGAACGTTCACCACGGCGACCGGATCAAGCTTGCCCCGGCGGGCAAGATCCACCGCTTTGGCGCTGACGGGCTGGCGCTATGAGACTGGCTGGAAAGACCGCGCTCATCACCGGGGCCGCGCGCGGCATCGGCCTTGCCTTTGCCCGCGCCTATCTGGCCGAGGGTGCCGAGGTGGCGATTGCCGACATCAACCTTGCGGCTGCGCAGAAGGCCGCTGCCAGCCTTGGCCCCAAGGCCCATGCCATCGCACTGGACGTGACCCGGCAGGACAGCATCGGCGCGGCCTTTGCCGAAGCCATTCAGAAGATGGGCAAACTTGACATCCTCATCAACAACGCCGCGCTGTTTTCAGCAGCCCCCATCGTGGAAATCACCCGGGCCGACCATGACAAGCTGTTCGCCGTCAACGTCGCGGGCACCCTTTTCTGCACGCAGGCCGCAGCACGTCACATGATCCCGCGCGGCACCGGCACGATCATCAACATGGCGTCGCAAGCCGGTCGGCGGGGCGAGGGGCTGGTGGCCGTCTACTGCGCCACCAAGGCCGCCGTCATCAGCCTGACCCAGTCCGCAGGCCTTGACCTGATCGCCCACGGCATCAACGTCAATGCCATCGCCCCCGGCGTGGTGGACGGCGAACACTGGGACGGGGTGGATGCGTTCTTTGCCAGATACGAGGGCAAGGCCCCCGGCCAGAAAAAGCGCGAGGTCGGTGCTGCGGTCCCGTTCGGTCGCATGGGCACCGCCGAAGACCTGACCGGAATGGCCGTTTTCCTTGCCACTCCGGAAGCGAAATACATCGTCGCCCAATGCTTCGGCGTGGACGGCGGCAACTGGATGGCCTGAATATGAATGTCGTTCTCCCTGCATATGACCGTTCGAGCCTGACCCCCGGCATCGTCCACATCGGCCTTGGCAACTTTCACCGGGCGCATATGGCGGTCTATCTGGATGACCTTTTTGCGCTTGGTCGCGACCATGACTGGGCGATCATCGGGGCCGGGGTCCGCGAGGGCGACGCCCGGATGCGGGATGCGCTGAAGGCGCAAGACTGTCTGTCCACGGTGATCGCGCTTGACCCCTCGGGCAAGTCGGCGCGCCGCATTGGCAGCATGATCGACTTTCTGGCCGTGGAACCCGACAACGCCGCACTGATTGCCGCGATGGCCCGGCCGGAAATTCGCATCGTGTCGCTGACCGTGACCGAAGGCGGCTATTTCATCGACGCCGCGACTGGGGCCTTTGACCCGACCCATACCGAAATCCTGGAAGACGCGCCGGACCCGCACCGCACCGCCTTCGGCGCGATCATCTCCGCGCTGAAAGCCCGTCGTGCTGCGGGCATCGCCCCCTTTACCGTCATGTCCTGCGACAACCTGCCCGGCAACGGCCACGTCACCCAAGCCGCTGTCGTGGGTCTTGCCCGCCTGTCGGACCCAAGCCTTGCCGGCTGGATCGCGGCAAACGTGGCTTTCCCGAACGGCATGGTGGACCGTATCACCCCCGCCACCGGCCCGCGCGAACGCGACATGGCCGCCGCCTTTGGCATGACCGATCCGGTCCCCGTCACCTGCGAGCCGTTCCGGCAATGGGTGTTGGAGGACAACTTCCCCCAAGGCCGCCCCGCGTTCGAGGCCGTCGGCGTCACCCTGACCCCGCATGTCCATGCGTTCGAGGCGATGAAGATCCGCATCCTGAACGGCGGTCATGCAACGATCGCCTATCCCGGTGGGCTGATGGGCATCGAGTATGTGCATGAAGCGATGTCGAACCCGCTGATCCTTGGCTTCCTGAACAAGGTCGAGATCGACGAGATCATCCCCCACATCCCGCCAGTGCCGGGCACAAATCTGGGCGACTATTACCGGCAGATCGTGGAGCGGTTTTCCAACCCCGAGGTGGCCGATACCGAACGCCGCCTGTGCCTTGACGGGTCGAACCGGCAGCCGAAATTCATCGTACCGTCAATCCGCGATGCGCTGGCGGCGGGTGGGCCGGTCGCAGGTCTGGCTTTGGTTTCGGCCATGTGGTGCCGCTATTGCTTTGGCACCACCGACAGCGGTGCGGTGACCCCGCCGAACGATCCGAACTGGGACGATCTGACCGCCCTTGCCGCCACCGCCCGCGACAATCCCGCCGCCTGGCTGGGCATGACGGCGGTTTACGGCGACCTTGGGCAGAACGCGGTTTTCGCGGCCGCCTTTGACCGGGCGCTGCGGCAACTTTGGTCGGACGGCGTCGCTGCCACGCTGCAAGCCTACCTGAACACCTGACCACAAATCCTGAAGCGGTGCCGGGCCTGCACTTTGCGCAGGTCTCAGCCTTTGCCGTGCATTGCACAGGCCGTCAGCAAGCCCCTGAAATAGAAGGAAATGGTGGGCGACCCTGGAATCGAACCAGGCATGGGTCGCCCCGGGAGAGTTACAGTCTCCTGCCGCACCTTGCAGCTCGTCGCCCACTGCGGGGTCCGTTTACTCAAGGGGGCGGGGGGCGTCAAGGGTGGATTGCGGGGCATTGCCTTATGTTTTCGCCTTGCATCCGGGGCCGGGCCTGCGTCAAGGTCCGGTCTGGATTTTCGGGGATATGACAATGAAAACCGGCGTGAAGAAACCGGCCTGGGTGGTGGACAAGGAACGCGGCGAACGGCGTGACGCGCGTGAGACGGTCTGGCTGTTCGGCCTTCATGCGGTGCGCGATGCGCTGGAAAACCCCAACCGCGAAAAGCTGCGGCTGGTGGTGACCAAGAACGCGCTGGACAAGCTGGAGGCGGCGGTTGCGGCCTCGGGCCTTGCCCCCGAAGTGGTCGAGCCGCGCCATTTTGACGTGCCGATCGACGAAGGTTCGGTGCATCAGGGCGCTGCGGTCGAGGTCAAGCCGTTGAACTGGGGCCGGTTCGAAGACGTCTGTGCCGCAGGCGCAGGCCTGCCGCTGGTGGTGCTCTTGGACCGGGTTACCGACCCCCATAACGTCGGCGCGATCCTGCGGTCGGCCGAGGTGTTCGGGGCCCGCGCCGTCATCGCCCCGCGCCACCATTCCGCACCGGAAACCGGGGCACTGGCCAAGACCGCCAGTGGTGCTTTGGAGCGTCAGCCTTACCTCAAGGTCACCAACTTGTCCGAGGCGATGGAGGAACTCAAAGCCATGGGCTACATCCTGATCGGGCTGGACGGCGAGGCCGGGGTGACCCTGTCCGACGCGGTGACGGCTGCAGGCGGGCGGCCTATCGGGCTGGTGTTGGGGGCTGAAGGTCCGGGCCTGCGCGAGAAGACCCGCGAAACCTGCGATCATCTGGCGCGTATCCCCTTTGGCGGCGGCTTTGGCAGCCTGAACGTGTCGAACGCCGCAGCGGTGTCGCTGTATGCCGCGACGCGCGGGTAAGACATGGACACCGGCGGGAAAGCGCCGGGCGGGGGTCACGACTTTGCGACCGGCCTTTAACCACCGCTTCAGCTTTCTAAGTAAGAAGAGAGAGGTCGGGCCGGAACCCCGCACTCTCTTCACTGTCCCTCGTTCCACGACTTGCGCCCGGGGCTTGCCCTCGGGCGCTTTTTTCATGATTGGATGACCCATGCCAAGCGACAGCGACATCCGTGACATCCTGACCAGCGTCAAGACCATCGCCCTGGTCGGCTGGTCGCCAAAGCCCGATCGGCCCAGCCACCGGGTCGCGGCCTTTCTGAAAGCCAGGGGCTACCGGGTGATCCCGGTAAACCCCGGTCAGGCCGGGGTTGAGGCGCTTGGCGAGACGGTCGTGGCGACCCTGGCCGAAGCGGGGCCGGTGGACATGGTCGACATCTTCCGCCGCAGCGAAGAGGCCGGGGCCGTCGCGGATGAGGCGGTGGCCGTCGGGGCGAAAGTGGTCTGGATGCAACTGGGTGTCAGCGACGAGGCTGCAGCGGCGCGGGCGCGGGCGGCGGGCCTGCAGGTGGTGATGAACCGCTGCCCGGCCATCGAAATCCCGCGGCTTGGGATGTAGGGAGTCAGAATCCTTCGCAGGATCTTGCAAATCTTTTCGAAAAGATTTGGCTCAGCGCCCGGCCTTTTCGGCGATGCCGGAACTGCCTTCGCGGCGGTCCAATTCCTCCAGCACGTCCTGCAACGTCACGTCGCGGGCGGCCAGCATCACCAGCAGGTGATAGATCACATCCGCCGCTTCCGAGGTCAGCCGGGCGCGGTCGCCCTTGACCGCTTCGATGATCGCCTCGATCGCCTCTTCCCCAAACTTTTCGGCGCATTTCTCCGGCCCCTTGGCCAGAAGCTTTGCGGTCCACGAGGTTTCCGGATCGGCCCCCTTGCGGGCGGCGATGGTGGCGGCAAGTCTTTCCAGCGTCATATCAACCTCATGGGGATGCCGGCGGCGGCCATATGGGCCTTGGCCTGACCAATGGTAAAGGTGCCGAAATGGAAGATCGACGCCGCAAGAACGGCGCTGGCGTGGCCTTCCGTGATGCCTTCGACAAGATGGTCCAAGGTGCCAACACCCCCACTGGCGATCACCGGGATGGACACTGCATCGGCAATCGCGCGGGTCAGGGGCAGGTTATAGCCGCCTTTGGTGCCGTCACGGTCCATGCTGGTCAGCAAGATCTCGCCCGCGCCCTTGGCCGCCACCAGCCGGGCAAAATCGACCGCGTCGATCCCGGTGGCGCGGCGGCCACCGTGGGTGAAAATCTCCCACTTTCCCGGGCTTGTGGTCTTGGCATCAATGGCCACCACGATGCACTGGCTGCCAAACCGGTCTGCCGCTTCGGCCACCACATCGGGCCGGGCCACGGCGGCCGAATTGAAGCTGACCTTGTCGGCCCCCGCCAGCAGCAGCTTGCGCACATCGTCCGGCGTGCGTACCCCGCCGCCGACGGTGAGGGGCATGAAGCATTGTTCGGCCGTGCGGGTCACCAGATCATACATCGTGGCCCGGTTGTCTTCAGTCGCCATGATATCCAGAAAGCACAGCTCGTCGGCCCCGGCGGCGTCATAGGCCTTTGCCGCCTCGACCGGGTCGCCCGCGTCGACCAGATCAGTGAAGTTCACGCCTTTGACAACGCGGCCATCGGCCACGTCCAGACAGGGTATGATGCGGGTTTTGAGCATGGGGGCGGTGTAGCGGGAAATGTGATGGCGGGGAAGAGGACCGCTTGCCATTTCCTTGGCTTGGCGCTCTCCTGGCCGCATGACAAAACTCGTTCTATTGCACAAGGCGGATTCGATTTACGAAGACGAGCCTGATGTCGTCTATGATTTCCCGAAGTCCTATCTCAAGGCTATCAGCGAAGCTGCGGGCGATTGGGTCATTTACTATGAGCCGGTGAAGGCGGGCCCGCGGGGTTACTTCGCGGTTGCCCGGGTCGATCGCGTGATTCCGAAGCCCGGAGTTGACGGGCGCTTCCTCGCTTTGATTGCACCGGGCAGCTATCTTCCTTTTGACCGCGACGTGCCCCGCCTGATCGCGGGGCGTCCGCTCGAGTCGGCGCTGCGCGAGGCGGATGGTTCACCGAGAGCCGGAGGGGCTGTCCAACTGGCCGTTCGGCGATTGCCCGAGGCCGAATTCGCAGACATTGTGCGGCGCGGTCTGCCCCCGGACCTCGTCGCAGATGAGGAGCGGCGCTATGATCCGCCAGGACGCCAACTCGACGCACCAGTCGTGCCCTTTGAAAGCCCCGTGATCGAGAGGCTGACAAGCCGCCCTTATCGTGATGTAGCTTTTCGCCGCAAAGTGCGGGAAGCCTATGACTACCGCTGCGCCATTTCCGGGCTGCGGCTTCGCAACGGGGGCGGTCGTCCCGAAGTTCAGGCCGCCCACATTCGCCCGGTAGAGCGCCAGGGAAGCGACTCGGTGCGCAACGGTCTGGCCTTGTCGGGGACGCTGCATTGGATGTTCGATCGCGGCCTGATCTCGGTGGCCGAGGATCACAGTGTCCTTGTGTCGCGCAATAAAGTCCCATCAGAAGTGGTAGACCGGCTGATCCGACCCGAAGGCAAACTTCTGATACCCAAAGATGATCGCAACTGCCCCCATCCCGAGAACCTGCGCTGGCATCGGGAGAACATCTTTGGTCAGGTCATGGGCGACGAGCCCACACCCTGGGGCTAGGCGAGCGTCTTCAAGGCCAGGCTCAGATCAATCGCCCCGTCATAAAGCGCACGGCCCGAGATGGCCCCGGCGATGACCCCGGTATCGCGCAGCGCCACAAGGTCCTGCATCGAGGACACGCCGCCTGACGCGATGACGGGGATGGTGACGGCACGAGCGAGGGTTTCGGTGGCCTCGATGTTCGGGCCTTGCATCGCGCCGTCGCGGTCGATGTCGGTGTAGATGATCGCGGCCACGCCCGCGTCCTCAAAACTGCGGGCAAGGTCGGTGGCCATCACTTCGGTCTCTGTCGCCCAGCCTTTGGTCGCTACGCGTCCCTTGCGGGCGTCGATGCCAACGGCGACGCGGTCGGGGAAGGCGCGGGCCGCCTCACGCACAAGGCCGGGGTTTTCGACCGCCACGGTGCCAAGGATGACGCGGGCAAGGCCCTTTTCCAGCCACATGGCGATGGTGGCCATGTCGCGGATGCCGCCGCCAAGCTGGGCGGGGACCCTGACTGCTTTCAGGATCGCCTCGACTGCGGCGGCGTTCACGGGTTGGCCGGCGAAAGCGCCGTTCAGGTCGACGAGGTGCAACCACTCACAACCCGCAGTCTGGAATTTCAGCGCCTGGGCGGCGGGGTCATCGCCGAAGACGGTGGCGGCCTCCATCGCACCGCGCAAGAGGCGGACGCATTGGCCGTCTTTCAGATCGATTGCGGGATAAAGGATCATGACGCGGCCCCCGTTGCTGCGCCGGTCTTTGGCATGGGCAGGCAAGAAAGAAAAGAGTGGCTGGGCGCAGGTTCCGGGTCGAGTTTCGACGCGTGCCCTGCGACAAGGGGAAGAAACGCGAGAGGCAGGAATGCGCGGGCTGGACTGGATCATGCTGTGGACCTTGTCGCTGATCTGGGGCGGGTCGTTCCTGTTCAACGAGATCGCGCTGCAAGGCCTGCCGCCCCTGTCCATCGTCTGGGGCCGGGTGGCGCTGGCGGCGCTGGTGCTTTGGGTCGTGCTGTGGGTCGTCGAAAGAAAGGCCCCGCCGCGCGCCCTGTGGCCCGCGCTTTTGGTGATGGGGCTGATGAACAATGCAGTGCCGTTCACGCTGTTCGTGCTGGCGCAAGGTCAGATAACGGGGGCTTTGGCCTCAGTTCTGAATGCGATGACGCCGATCTTCACGGTGCTGGTCGCGCATGGCGCAACGGCGGATGAGAGGCTGACCGGGCGCAAGGCGCTGGGGGTCGGGCTGGGCTTTGGCGGGGTTCTGGTGATGATGGCGGGGGAGGGTCTTGGCGGTGCAGTCCCGGCGATGCTGGCCTGTCTGGGTGCAGCCTTGTCCTATGGGCTGGCCGGAGTCTGGGGCCGCAAGTTCCGGGCGGCGGGTGTGTCTCCGTTGGCGACGGCCACGGGGCAGTTGACCGCCAGCAGCTTGTTGATCACGCCGCTTTGGCTGGGGATCGACCGGCCTTGGGCGATGAAATGGCCGGGGGCAGAGCCGGTGCTGGCGGTGATCGCCCTTGCCACCCTTTGTTCGGCACTGGCTTACCTGCTGTTCTTCCGGGTGCTTGCTTCGGCCGGGTCGACGGCGGTATCGCTGGTAACGTTTCTGATCCCCCTGTCGGCGGCGGGCCTGGGCTGGCTGGTCTTGGGCGAGGTGCTGGACCTGCGCCACCTGGTCGGGCTGGCGCTGATCCTAGGTGGCCTTTGGCTGATTCAGGGGCGGCGGCGTCACGCTTGGGGCAAGCAGGCCTAGGGCTGATCAGCGGCGGCACGACGGAAGGTCAGGTCAATCTGCCCGGCACCGTCGAAGGGGACCAGAGTACAGCCGGTCGGATCGGCCAGCACATCCATCGTCATCGTCTGGGCAAAGCTGCCGTGCAGGGTTGACTGGTCGTCCGAGAGGGTCAAGGTCACCGGCTCCCAGACATAGAGATCGGCGGGGCAGGTCTGCGGCTGAACGCGCCTTTCGCAGGACAGGGCGGCGTCCGCCCCGGGCGCGCTGCACCGCAGGAACGGATCAGCCGCACGCGCGGTGCCAAGGGCGAATATCTCGTAGCCCGGCACATCTGGGTCGGCTGCCGCATCACTGGACGCTTCGATAGCTGTTTCGGTACGGGGTTCGGTCGGGGCTTCGGCGGCGCGCAGGAATTCGGCCTGCAGCGGCGGCTGCGCCGCAATGCGACCCCAAAGTGTTATGCTGGTCTGAAAGGTCCAGACGCCTGTCAGGTCGATGCAAGTTTCGTTGTCGCCACCACCTTCGACTTCGAGTTCGGCAGCAGCTTCGGCTTCGGTCTTTGGCGGCACGGTCTTGCTGGTCGCCGGAGCGGTCTTGTTGGTCACGCGGGCCGCGGGTTTGCAGGGTTTCTTGCCCCCGGACCCGAGGCCGCGCAGCCGTGCAAGTTCCTGCCGCAAGGTGGCAAGTTCGGTAAAGTTCGCCCACGACTGGCGCTGAAGCTCTTCCAGCCGGTGCAAAGTGCGGATCATCTCGGCGCGGTGGGTTTCCAGTTCAACCAGCCGGTCCAAGGCCTGGACCAGCTTTTGCATCTCGAACAACACCTGCTCGCCCATCTGGTCTTCGTTCATGTCGTTGATGATGCCCTTGCCGACATACTCGACAAAATCTCCGACCCAACTTGCGATGCCCAGCGTCTTGCTTGCGACGCGCTTGCCTCCGGCTTCGAGCGCGGCCTTGAGCGCGGCTTCGGCGCGGGATTCGGCGGCCTCTTTGGTCAGGTCTAGCGGGGTGATGGCATCGGCATCTTCCAGTTGGCGGTGCATCTCCTCCAGTTCGGCAATGCTGACGCGGTAGGCGGCAATGGCGGGATCAAGCTTGTCAATCAAGACGCCGTCCTGATGAATCTCGGCGCGGGTGTTGCGCAGCGCGGTGGTGATGTTGCGGGTATGGGCAAGCTCGTCGGTCTCGGTGCGGAGGAGCTCATCACTGATCTGGATTTCTTCGATCCGCTCTTCGATGGCGGCGATACGGGTGTCGGTGAAGGAGTCGGCATGGGCGGTCGGACCGGCTGCGGCCAGGGCCAAAGCCGCAAAGACAAGCGCCGATGTCAGGTGCCGCAGCCGCATGGCCATGCCCTCTTGCACAAGGGCAATGCTAACAGCGAAGGGGCGAAAAGTAAACGGAGGTGGCGGGTTGGGCGCGTTACGTCGCCCGCGATCCTACCCGGCAGACGCGGTATTGCGGTCTTAGCCGAAGATCGACCATCCGGTACGCCGGGCAAGCATTTCCAGCGCCTCGGTGCCAAGCTTGGAGTTTCCCTGCGCGTTCAGGCCCGGAGACCAGACCGCGATGGACGCGCGACCCGGTGCGATGGCCAGGATGCCGCCGCCCACCCCGGATTTCCCCGGCAGACCCACGCGAAAGGCGAATTCGCCCGAGCCATCGTAGTGACCACAGGTCAGCATCAGCGCGTTGATCCGCCGCACGCGGTCGGGCGAGATCAGGCGCTGAAGGTTGGACAGAAAGCGACCGGAGCGGGCCAGTTGGGCGACCGTCATCGCGATGGCACACTGATGGAAATAGGCACCAAGGACAAGATCGGGCGCGTTCACCAGGTTACCCTGCGACTTCAGGAAATGCGCCAGCGCCAGATTTCTGTGGCCGGTCTTAGCTTCTGACCGCGCGACCGCCTGGTTGATGTGGATCTGCTCGTCCCCGGCAGCTGTGCGAATGAAGGTAAGAAGTTCGGCCAGATAATCGCGCGGCTGGCGATTGCCCAAGGCGGCGTCGGTGGTGACGATGGCCCCGGCGTTGACAAAGGGGTTGCGAGGGATGCCGTTCTCATACTCCAATTGCAGGATCGAGTTGAAAGCAAGGCCGGACGGCTCGCGCCGGACACGCGACCAAAGCTGATCGCCAAGCCGCCCAAGCGCGATGGCCAGGCCGAAGACCTTGGAGATCGACTGGATCGAAAACGGCGTGGCGCAGTCGCCTGCCGACAGTTGGGTGCCGTCGGCAAGAACCAGTGAAATTCCAAACTGGTTGGGGTCCGTCGCCGCCAGTTCGGGAATATAGTCGGCCACCTGGCCTCGATCGATCTGCTCGCCCATACGGGCCTGAATCTCGGCCAGAACGTCGGCCAGATGCGGGGCGGGGTCGCGGCTCACGGTGTCCAGCGCAGGAAATTTGCAATCAGGCGCAGGCCGGCGGCCTGGCTTTTCTCGGGGTGGAACTGGGCGCCGATGATCGTGTCGCGCCCGACAATCGCGGTGATCGGGCCGCCATAGTCGCAAAAGGCAAGGCGATGGGCCGGGTTTTCGACCCGGAAGTGGTAGGAGTGGACGAAATAGGCGTGGTCACCGGTGGACAGCCCCGCAAGCACCGGATGCGGGCGGTCGATCACCAGGTCGTTCCAGCCCATGTGCGGCACTTTGAAGGTGGGGTCCGAGGGGTTGATCTTGACCACATCGCCTGCGATCCAGTCAAAACCCGGGGTCAGCTGATATTCATGCCCGCGTGAGGCCAGCATCTGCATGCCGACGCAGATGCCAAGGAAGGGCCGGGCGCGGGTGGTGACGGCCTCGGCAATGGCCTCGTAAAGCCCACCGTAAGAGCCAAGGGCCGCCCGGCAGGCCGGAAACGCGCCATCACCCGGCAGCACGATCCGGTCGGCGCGGGCCACGTCTTCGGGGCGCGAGGTGACGAGGATGTCACCACCGCCAACCTCCAAGGCCATGCGTTGAAAGGCTTTCTCGGCGGAATGCAGGTTGCCGCTGTCATAGTCGACAAGGACGGTCAGGCTCACAGCGCGCCTTTGGTGGTGGGAAGCGCGTTGCCAAGCCGGGGGTCAGCCTCGACCGCGTCGCGCAAGGCACGCGCGACGGATTTGAAGGCGGCCTCGGCGATGTGGTGGCTGTTCAGGCCGTGGGCCTT
>CAIXBE010000010.1 GCA_903917595.1 uncultured Rhodobacterales bacterium | reverse complement strand
CTCTTCGATGCGTTTGCGGTGCTTGATCGACAGGGCATATCCCTCGTGCCGGGTGGTTCTGGCGTCGATCGCTGAATATCTCGATTTCTGCGCGACATGCGGGGTGACACAGGCCTGCCTGAGATCAGCGACGAACTCGGCTGCGTCGAAGCCCTTGTCCGCACCCAGCGTCAACTGTCGGGTCGACCCCGGAGAATGGCGATGGATCATGTCGAGGGCGGCGCGCCGTTCCGCATGACCGTCGGCCTGTGTCAGGTCGCCCTGCACGATCAAACCGGAGCGGTTCTCCATCAGAGCATGACCCATGAAGCAGAGCATGGCGCCCGTTCCGGGAGACTTCTTGTAGAGCCGTGCATCCGGGTCGGTGATCGAGGTATGCGTGGCATTGGACCGCTTCTCGCCCCGGAAGTCGACCTCGGCATTGCGGTTCTGGCGGGTGGGGCGGGGCATCGGGGCGGTCTCGGTTTCGGTCGGTTCAAGCGGATCTTCGGCGGCACCTTCGGAGCCGGGCGGGCTGCCGGGGTCGTCGTCGGGTGACGTGTCTCCGGCCTTCGGCTGGAAACTCTTCATGGACGCCCAAGCCTTCACCAGTGTGCCATCGACCGAGAAGTGATCATCCGACAGAAGCGGCGCGACTTCGCGATGCGCCAGGATCGCCGCCATCACCTTGCGCGACATCTCGGTCGTCAGCAGCCGGTCGCGGTTCTTGGTGAATACGGTCGGCACCCAAACGGCGTCGTCGATGCCGAGCCCTACAAACCAGCGGAACAGCAGGTTGTATTGCATCTGTTCCATCAACTGCCGCTCGGAGCGGACCGAGAACAGGATCTGGAGCAGGCTGGCCCGGATCAGCCATTCCGGCGGGATCGAGGGGCGACCGAAATCGGGGTAAAGCGCCTCGAACTCCGCATCGAGGCTGGCCAGCGCCGCGTTCACCACCTGACGGATTTTGCGCAGCGGATGCTTCGCGGGGATGCGCGCCTCCAAATCGACATAGCTGAACAGCGACCCGCTCGTCTCGTCCGTCCCGCGCATCATAACCTCCGCCGTTATCGTGCGAAGGGTGAATCATGTTCTCAAACCACTGTCGAGGCACCACTATTTCAGCAGCCTGTTAAAGTCGGCTGCGAACTCTTGGAACGCGTTGTCCATCGCCCCGGCCCAGCCCATGATCCGCTGCTTGTCATCTCCGACTGCGGTGAACACTGCATCGCTACCGTGAAACGCGGTCTTCACTAGATCGTACTGTGCGTGGGTCGTGTCCTGGAACTCGTCGAGGAATACGAAGGGATAGGTTAGCTGCAAAGCACGCCGTACCGCTGGGTTCTCGCGCAGTAGATAATTGACCAGCCTGTTGATCATGGCAAACGACAGCAACGCCCCGGCCGGACGCCCATACTGTTCTTGCCAGTAGGCGTTCAGGAGCTCGCGCCACGCTGGTGAAATGCCTTCTGCGTCGAATGGCAGAGGCGCACGGGCAATCGCCATTTCCAGCTTCTGCGGTCCGATCGCGCCCCGGTCGTGACGCGTGAGAAAATTCTCCAGATCGTTGCGCCGCGGAAAGCCGATCTCATAGTCAGCAGGTGGTCTAAATGGCTGCGGTACTGCAGCCCGAAAGCGATCTAGCATGCCTTTCGTAAAAGCATCGAAAGTGACCGAGTTGAAGCGACGCGCCTGATCGGGCGGGCAGCGCTTTCCTACGCGCGACATGAGAGTCTGCGCGGCATCTCGTTTGAAGCTGATGGCCAAGATGCGCTTGGGCGGCGGACAAATTCCGGCCTGCAGAAGGTAGGCCGCTTTCTGTGCAAGAAATTCTGTCTTCCCTGCGCCCGCCCCAGCGGTAAGGCAAACGCTTCTACCGGTCTCGCGCAGCGCCTGCCACGCACCCGGTTCTAGGTCGGCTACGCCCTGCGGAAGCCAGTCTTCGGGATCCGCCGGCATCACGACCCGCCGCCGTCGAGACCAAGTTTGCTTTTGACATTCGCGATCAACGCGCGGAGTTCTGCGGGCGCATTCGCGGCAAGATCGGCGGCCGGGATGCGACTAAGCGCGGCAAGATGCGTTTCGGGCTTGCTACGGTTCAAGAAAAGATAGGGATACCAGACGAAACACTCATCCCAATCAGGTGAGTAGAGATCTGCATTCCCCCCTTTTTTAAGAGTGGCCGCCTTCTTCCCTTTCAGAGCTTCTTCGCTGTTGTCGGGGCCGCGTGCGCCGGCTTCCAGCACCTTGTAGGCATCCGGAAAGGCTGCGAACATCGCGAAGTCCAGATCAAGTGGATCGGAAAAGAAGACGCCTTCGTCTTTGAGCGCTTGCATCCAATTATTATCTGTAAAGCCATCAGTCATCTCTTCGTCGGAGAGTGCGGAAAGCTCGTTGAGATCGATATCGCCCATCAAGGCATCGAAATTGTCGCTCAGATCGTTTCCTATGGAGGCCAGCGCGTTGACGGTGGACCTGATCATGTTCGCTCCGCCGTGCGCACGTCCGAGATCAAGATCGAGCAGCGTTGCGTGCGGTATCTGCAGCGCGTCCAGCAGCCGCCAAAAATGTTCAACATGGCGCCCGCCTAACGGCACAACAGGCACGAAGGACGGATCGAGAGGTATGCCCATAGCGTCGGCGAGAAGTGGCAGCACGATTCGTTCGGAGTCCCCTTCTCCGAGAATGACGAACCGCGCGAAGTACAGTTCGGGGTAAGCTCGCACGGCAAGCCGTACATACTTGCCGGCCTCGGTAGCATCTTCGGGCAAGGTCAGTGACTTGACTGATGAAGACCTACTGTTCCTGTCAAGCCTGAAGTATCGTACCTCATCGGGTTCGATGCGGCTCAGAATACTGGCGCTGTGGCTCGAGATCAGTACCTGAGCCGATTCTAGTGCCGCGATATCGCGTGCCTGGTTCATAATGCGTGACAGGAAGAATGGCGACAGGCTGTTCTCCGGCTCTTCGATCGCCAGGATCGTGAGATGAGCGCGACGAAGCTTCTCCTGGTCGAAGGGGCTGTCTGGAGCGACCAGACGCAAAGAATCCCTTTCAGTTTCGAGTGTCGCAGCAGTCAGAGCAATATGAAACAGGGACCGCTGACCGTCGCTCAGATCGGCAAGCGCCCGTTCACGGCCTGCCTCATCAGGAAGGAATGCAAATTCGACGTTCCTGACGAGTGCTTCGAGCCTGCTTTCCACCAGCCTTAGAACCGGCGTGGTATCGGTGTCTGCTTCATGGACCTGTTGCCAGCGTTTCGTGAGACGCTCAACGATGAATTCCGAAGGCCCTTCGCGCTCGAAGCGCTTCTGGATCAGCTTCGCACCGCGCTCGGTCGTTTTAGACATGCGGTCCGACCATTTGGCAGCGCGCCATAGCCGCCCTTTTAGCAAGTCAGTGACTCGATCTGCCGGATTGCGCGTTGCCGGCACATAGACGAGTTGGATGGTGCCTCTATCGACAGCGGCGACGCGTTGGCATTCGTCCCAAACGTAGTGATTGTCGAGCGTGCCAATCCATCGAATGTCTTCTTCGACCGTGCCGTCCGGCGTTCCATCATCAGTCCAAGTCGCCTGCAGCCGTATCCGAGCCTTCAGCGGCTCGCCAGGACCGGTCGCCGCCATATGGTTGAAGAAATCAGGTACAGAATCGGCAACTACGTCATCATCTCGACCGTCCAACTCCGGGAAAGACAGAACGCACTCGATGGCGAGCGTGGCTCCAGAGACGAGCTCGGTCTCCCCGGGCCGAAGATGGAAATCGCGCTTCTGGATCTGCCGCTGCGCTGAAGAAACGCCGAAGAGCCGCGCGAGCGCTTGCAATCCTGCCGTCTTTCCAGCCCCGTTTCCGCCGACCATTGCTGTGACGCCAGATTCGAGCGACAGAGTTTCAGGCTCAGGACCGAAGCAGCGGAAGTTCTTTATCGTGAGCGTGTCGATCTTCATCCTACCGTCTTTCGCGCCGTCATGGCAGCACCCTCAAATCAGCCCGCTGAAACCCTTGGACCATCGCTCGTAGGGCGTCGGGCTCGACGACCTCGACCTGATCCCCCCACTGGTAGAGATGCCAGATCATTTCGATCCACCCCGAGGCCATGAACTCGATGCGAAGGCCGCCATCAGGCTCTTCGGTCGCTGTCTGCGTCGGATGGAATTCGAACTCCCGCGCGACAGCGGCGGCGCTGGGTGCAAACCTCCACACGACGCGCCCGTACTCGTCGTCCGAATGGTATGATCCGAAGGCCTGGACAGCGAAGGCGTCGAGGTCGAAGTCGGGATCCCTGGCGAAGGATTGACCCGTGATCTTGGCGCTGGTGATCCGATCCATGCGGTAACGTCGATAG
Source organism: uncultured Rhodobacterales bacterium (assembly GCA_903917595.1). Lineage (GTDB taxonomy): Bacteria > Pseudomonadota > Alphaproteobacteria > Rhodobacterales > Rhodobacteraceae > Tabrizicola > Tabrizicola rara. The sequence continues at coordinate 9,477 of CAIXBE010000010.1, read as the reverse complement.
GCACGGCCATTCTCGATGTCCCGGGCAATCAGATACTGCCGCGTCCCCAGCAGAAGTCCGTAGGGCTCAACCTTCCGCACACGCGGCTCGGGATCTCGGGCGGCCTGATAGACAATATCCATCGAGAACGGCGCCTTGATACCCTCGGCGATGGCCCCGAGGATGTTGGGCGCAAGCTTTGCCTTCGGCCCAGGGCGGCATGCCAATCCTTGCGCCTCCAGGATCGCGGCAGCGTCGGTCTCCGTTTTGCGTGCATGGATGGACGGCATGCTGGCCAACAAGCGATCGCGCAGAGAAACCAGCCCCCGCACATCCATGACGGCGCCTTCGTGCTGCGCGCGCTTAATGGCCATATCGAGGGCAGAAAGCTCGCTCGCGCGAACACCTTGCATGTGCATTAAGGTCGTGTCGCTCAGCTTCCACCAGCGGCGTCGATCGCTGTCGGTTGAGCAGATGTAGGACGGGAAAGCCTCCTCGAACTCGCGCATCATGCGCTGGGCAGTCCGCTGTTTGACCCCGAAGGCGTCACTGACGTCGTTCAGACACACGCCGCGGTATCGCGAGCCGGCCATCTCAGCCAGCCGGATAAGTTCCTGTGCTTTTCGGAAGGCCATAGGGGGCTCCACGTCGCGTTCTTACGCCCACGCTAGTGCAGGATCGCTTCGCAAGCGAGTCGGAATCGGCTCCGGGGAATGCTGACGGCCGCTTGCACTCCAAAGAACACGGTGCCGGTCGTTTGCGCGGGCGGCACATGCATCAGAAAAGGAGCAAGCATGAAGCTGCCAAAACGCGAATTCTATACCGTCCATGAAGTAGCTGCACGGTGGGGCTATACCATCGCCGATGTCGCAGGCTGGTCTGCCGCCGGACATTTTGACATCCTGACCGGCATTCCGCCAGCCATGTGCGGCGAGAAGGTCGTCGCCGGCGAGGTCATCATTTCCGCCTTCGACATCCTGCCGATGTTCCGCCGCTGCGGGACAGGACCGCAGACCGCCTGGCTACGCCGCCTCCGCACGAAAGCCGAAACAGACTGGCAGCTGATCACCGAACCTGTTTCAGGCGTCGAGGTTTCAGTGGCGGACCTTTTGATTTCTGGCCAGCACGTCCACCGCTTCGAGGAAAAGAACGAACTTTTTCGGCGGGTCAGTGGTAGCAGTGGTTCAGTGTCGCCCTACGACTGGGAGGGCATGCTGCAAGCCTTGGCCCTGCGCATCCACGAGCGCGGCCTGCCTGCCTCGCAAGGTGAACTCGTAGCCGAAATGCAAGATTGGTTCGTGGAACACTCTGACGGCAACGACGTGCCAGACGAGCGCTCGATACGTCGCCGGATCACGCCGATCTGGAGAGAGCTGACCAAGAAGCCTGAAAACAAATGACCAAGGCCAAACATGACCACGGTTGCAGTCAACCACGAAGATGGCCCACCCTTCGAGCATCATGTAACACTGAACTCAACTAATGACTTCCGAAAGCTCTACGATGACCAATTATCAGATCAAACCGTTCGAGCTGACCCCTGAGTTCGAAGCATGTTGGATGGCAGCGGGTCGTCACCTGAATTTGCGCATACTTGATGCTGGCGCATCTTGGCTACGCGCTGACTTACCTCCGTTCCGCGAGCATCTCTCTTTTGCGCTCGGCAACCAGTTGTTTTTCATTCAGATCATTGATGTGAGTTCGCTGGATAACGGGTGGTACCAAGAAGGACGACTGACAGCGGCAGTGGAAGACGCAAATGGCATAGGCTGTATCATGCCTATGAAACGCGTCGGCTCCTCTTGGGAGGTTGTTGAAAAAGGATGGGGCTTGATTGATTGGAAAAGCCAAATACCCCTTAATCCGTTCGAGCTAGTTACCGATGAACCTGTCTTGATGACACCTTGGGAAATTCACGACGTTGGCGTGCAAGCCGTGCGCCAGCACCTGGTGTCAAATGGATGGACAATCGCAAGCTGGCAGTCTGATCTGCATGTGGATCCGTCTATATTTGCCCACAAAAATGGTAAGCTTTGCGGTTTCGTCGTGCGAAATTCGAACAAGGGTCCGGATAAAGGCGAGCGACCGGAAAACGCGGCGCGGATCGCAGAACAGATGCTTGCGCGCGGTTGGGGCGCAAAATTCGTTGGCTTAAAAGTTGCCGCTGACTACGATCCGGAGAACCCACAGTATTATGACGCCGCAAGTGTCGATCCTATGTTTCAGCATCTAACGCGTTGTATCAAAAGGCGTTCAAGGATGCTCTTGTCTCCGATCGAGATCGAAGAACTTGTTCCATAACTCGCAGATCATGCTGACTTACGGTCGACCCGTTCGTTCTGCACAATCGTCAGCCGTGGGCGGACTGCACTGGCCACGGCATCGAGCCCCGCCCGCAGCGGGGCGTCGAGCAGATGGGCGTATCGCTGCGTCGTCTGCATTTGGGTGTGCCCCAAGAGCTTGCCGATCATCTCGAGCGACGCCCCGCCGCTGACGAGGAGCGAGGCAAAGGTGTGACGAAGGTCGTGGATCCGTGCGTCACCAATCCCGGCTTCCGCTTGAATGCGGCGCCAGAACCGTCGGATTTCCTTCACGGGCTGCCCCGGCACATCGCCAGGGAAAAGCCAGGGATTGCCCTTTGGCACCAGCAACTGGCGCTGGCGCACAATCGCCGCGACCTCGTCCGAGATCGGCACGCGGTGGACCTTGCGCTGCTTGGTGGTCGCCGCTGGCTTGGCCCAGATGCCGAGTTCAAGGTTGAACTGTTCAAAGCGCGACTGGCGGACCTCGCCAACGCGAGCACCGGTCAAGAGGCACATCCGGATAATGCCCGCGGCACGCTGATCCTCATCGGACTCCAGCGCCTTGGCCAGCCGATCGATCTCCTCCTTGGTCAGGAAGCGTTCGCGGGCATTCTCGATCCGACGATAGAAGCTGCTGGCCGGATTGTCGGCGCGCATCTCCCACTCGACAGCAAGGTTGAACATCTTGCGCAACGCCTCCCCCAAGCGATTTGCCCGCACCGGCGTGGGTCGCGCGGGTTGAAGCTTGCGGGCGCGATTGTTTGGCTTTTCCTTGTGGGGCCGCGCCCTGCCCTCCGCGACCTTCGCGAGGAGCTTCTCGACATCGGCCTTGGTGATTTCCGTGACGAGCTTCTTGCCCCAGTGCGGCGCGACCAGTTTCATCATCATGGATTTCTGGTCGGACGCGTTCGTTGGTGCGAGCCGGACGCAGTGCTCCTTGAGATAGCGATCGATCAAGTCATTGACGCGCGCCGCCTCGCGGATCTGATCACGGTCGCCAAGCGGGTCACCACCAAGGTCAACCTCACGCCGCAGGGCGCGCGCGCGGTCGCGCGCAGCTGTCACGGTCCATTCCGGCCAGCGCCCGAAAGTCATCCGGCGCTGTCGTCCAGCCACGCGATAGTCGAAGGTGAAGGCGCGGCCACCTCCTCGATAGATGCAGACCGCAAAGCCGCGGATGTCGTCATCGAAGATCTGGTAATCGCGTCCTTCGGCGGGGATGGCATCCCGCACCAGTTTCTCTGTTAGGCGTTCTCGTGTTGGCATCGACGCACCTCCTTTCCCCGTTCATGACGCGTAGATTCGCGGGTCTATCAAGGTAATCATGGCGCTCTGACCGGCAGGGTGGCAGCGACCGGCAATGACCCTGCATGGCGTGCCACCCCTGTGCCGCCTCGCTGCCACCCACATGCCGCTGCCTTTTGGGACGGTTAGCGCGCCGAGCCTGCCAAAACTGCTTCCGTTGAAAACATCACTCGCGCTTCAACACTCGATCTCGGACGCGTCGCGCATCGATTTCTCAAGAAAATCAGGGACCGGCACGGTAAGCGGCACGCCACTGCCGGTCACTGCCACCCATTGCCACCCCTGAATGTCGCCGAAATCTGGCCAATGTTGACGAATAAGCGGAAATTCCGTCGATCGGGCTTGTCTGCGACATCGCGGGTGGTGGGCCGTCGGGTTTGTAAAGCCTGCAAATCGCGCTGCGACGCAGCGAAGATTTCGACTCGATCAATAAAACAAGGGGTGGCACGGGGGGTGGCGGCGACCGCAATCTCACTGCCGGTCACTGCCACCCTGCCACCCCTGCGTCTGTGCTTCTGCTGGCTCACGACATTCGCCCACTGCGGGCGACAATCGGGAGAACACAGATGACGCAACTTGAAACGAGCGCTGAGGCCCCGAAGACAAGGGGAAACGAAGGCGCGCTGTTGCAGGGCTGGATCAGCCGCACCGACCTCGCCCAGGAACTTGGGGTGTGCGAGGAAACCCTTCGGCGCTGGGCCGATGCCCGGCGCGGACCGGCCTTCGTGAAAGCGGGACGAAAGATCCTCTATCGCAGGACAGCCGTCCTCGACTGGCTGGAAGCCCAAGAGGTGCGTGAGCCGCGGCGTGCGCGTTCGGGTGGACATCGATGAGCATCCCCCTGCCCTTCCGCCAGAAAAGCCGCCGCGACCATGTGCGCCAGGAATGGATCGATGATCGACGGCGCGAGGCACGCATCGTCGTGGCCGATGTCGTGAACCATTCCGATCACCTGATCAGGCTGGCCTGCAATGTCCTGGTCCAGCATGGCGAAACGCCCGAAGAGCGCGAGGACGCCCGGATCCTGCTTGTCGTCCTCGATGCGAAGTCGCCCGGGCGAGTGGACCGTGATCGACCCGAACGGGAGGGCCACCGATGAAGCGCCGTGGCACACCCGAAGCGGATCTGCAGCGCGCTGTGGTCACGGCGCTGCGTTTCGCGCTGCCCAAAGGCGCGATCATTCACCATTGCCCGAACGAGATCACCGAAGCCGGCCCGCGCGGCGCCAAGCGGCAAGCGATCCTCGTAGGGATGGGTGTCCATCCTGGCTTCGCCGATCTGATGGTGCTCTGCGCTGGGCGCGTGCTGTTCCTCGAGCTGAAGTCCTTGAAGGGTCGGCTGAGCCAAGCGCAGGAGGCGTTTCGTGATGCGGTGACCGCGCAGGGCTTTGGCTGGGCACTGGTACGATCACTGGACGATGCGCTGGGCGCCTTGGCGGATCATGGCTTCACCACGCGTGTGGCGCCTCCGGTGAGGAGGCCTGCGCCATGAGCCATGCCGCCACCAACTGGGCCATCCAGCAGCGCGGGCTGAAACCCACGACCAAGATCGTGCTTTGGCATCTCTGCGATCGGTTCAATCCCGATTTCGGCTGCTTCCCCTCCCAAGAGCAGCTGGCCGAGGACTGCGAGATTAGCCGATCGACGCTGAACGAGCATCTGGCCCTGCTCGAGGCATCAGGCCTGATCCGTCGCGTGCAGCGTCTCAATCCCGGCAACAAGCGACAGATGCCGACCCGCTACATCTTGGCCTTCGAGCCAGGCTTTACGCAAAATCAGGGGGCCCCGTGTCCGGAAACCGGACATGGCGACAACGTGCAAGACGACCTGACCTTCGCGATCCCCGAAAACGCTGCCGAAACTGCCAGTTCGCCGGTGGATAGCCAGCCCCCGTGTCCGGAAACCGGACGCGGAGCCGTGTCCGATTTTGCCTCCAAGCCGTGTCCGGAAAATGCCCCGAGCCGTGTCCGAAATCCGGACAGTAACCTTGTAAGAGAACCAGTAAGTAAACCAGTAAAGGAGGAGGAGGGCGCGGGCGCGCGTGACGGCCTCGATGAGGAGTTTTTCGGATCGCTGCTCTCAGCGCTGGGCTTTGACCCCAACGGGCCCCTGCCCGGCTGGTGGCAAGGCTGGCCGCCGCGTGAACATGTTCGGCGCTGGCAGACTGACCTCGGGCTGAGCGAGGCTGAAATCCTCGAGGCGGCAGAGGCGTCACGGCACGAACATCCCGAGCCCCCCGATGGGCCAAAAGCGCTGGACCGTGTTATGCAGCGCGCCGACCAGCGCAAGGCGGATGCGGCCTCGCTAAAACGACGCAAGGCAAAGACGGCCACGGCGCAGGAACCCCGACCAATCACGGATCTGCCGGTCTTCTATGCCGAGATGGTCAACTCCGATCGCTACTTACCGGTGAGTGCGATCTCGAATTCCATGCGCGACGCAATGCTTGCCCGTGGTCTCGTGACAGCGGAGCGCCTCCGTGAGCGGGGCATCCGATGAAACACGATCGTAGTTTGCAGTCCCGCACAGGGCATCTTGGGTCGGGGCGCCCAAAGCGGTCCATGTCGGTTCAGCAGGCACTGGAATGGGCATTCCGGGTCGAGCACGCCCAGCTTGAGTTGCCGGAGCCGCCCGATCCCGAGCGAGAGCACGGGTTTGGCTTTGGCCTCGAATACGTTCTGCTCCAACGCGCAGTTCTCGGCTGCAAGGTGGATGGCGGCCAGTACAAGATCGGCAGCTACACACATGAGGACGCCGAGGTCATCGCGGCAACCGTTGCCGGAATGCCAGACAGCCTCGGAGGCAAGCGCATGGCAATCCGGGTTGCCGAGCTCGCCCGCGCTGCGCTGACGCCGGACTGGATGCCGGGGGCGACGCCAAGATGTGTACCGGTAGAAGTAAAGCGCAACCAGCATGGGGAGCGGGCCACCACCACCGTGGTCGGGACCGAGCGCGTGCTGTCGCGCGGGAAGTGGCGAACGGTGGAGGTGCTGGCGTGCCCGGTGACGTTCTCGCCACATCCGCAGCAGATCGAGGCGGCGCGGCGGGCGTACAGAGACTGGTGGCGGGCGCTGGACTCGGTACGGGAAGGGCTGCTGGCTGGCGGAATGTTAAGAGATGTTGAGCTGATCAATCGGATGCCAAAGGCTGAACCGTGGATCAACCGGTCCGGCTCCGCAACACCGCCGTGATTTCGGACGCAACATCGTCACCATATGCTGATCCCCCACGGCGGCTTGCACACAACATCTATTGCGCCCTATGATTTGTGGATTGAGGGGCGCTCTAAATGCGGCAAGGACAACACCAAATCCAAAGAAAAAACCCGCCGCAAGCGACGGGTTTTCATTCGTTCTGCCATGAGGGGAGCCGAAGCCGCATTCTCAAAGCTCCCTTCTTAGGTGGCCCGTCAGAGCAGGCTTGTCAAGATGTATGAGTTCTCTCCAGGGGAGTTGCACCATCTTCCAAACGTGCTGTCTGCACCAAGATTTGCGACGTACCTTCAGACAAGCGACAATAATCGCGAAGATGCTCTTCGGCTATACCTCTGGAATCTCAAGATTTCTGCTGCTCTGATGGTCCCGCTGCACATCGTGGAGGTCACCCTTCGCAACGCCGTGGTTGAGGCCATCGAGACCGTTCACGGCGGGACGTGGCCCTGGTCCGCAGGTTTCTTGCGCTCCCTGCCCAACCCAACGCCCCCGAATTACAGCCCCCAGCGCGATCTGACTGTCCTCGGCGGCAAGCACGCGACATCGGGTAAGATCATCGCCGACCTGAAGTTCGTTTTCTGGGAGCGCATGCTGACGAAACGTCACGATGGGCGAATCTGGAACCAGCACTTTGCTACCGTTTTCCCCAACGCGCCGACAAACCGCCAAGCCAGTGCTCTCAGGAACGAAGTCTACTCGCACGTGAATGAAGTCCGCGAGCTACGAAATCGTATCGCGCATCATGAACCAATCTTCTCTCGAGACCTTCGGGCTGACCTTGGGAGAATGGACACGATTGTTAGGTGGCGGAACAACGAGACCGCGGACTGGATGGCCAAGATCAACGGCACGTCAGAATTGCTCGAGAGCGATCCGCGTCGGGCGTGATCCCCCCCGGCATGGTTCCTCCCGGACCCCATCCGTATACGGGGGGGCGCAGCCCGAGACTTTTCTAGCGTCTGGCCTTTTCACCGGGGAATCCACCCGGAAGCCACCTGCGCCGGCTCGGCGGAGATTTCGACTCATTTTCAGGGGCTTGCGCAACCAGCGCTCAGGGAAAGGTGGATTCCTGACCGGATCCAGGGAATCCACCCAGAGGAATCCACGGACCTCGGAAGCCACTCCAGGAAGCCACCTTCGCCTGGGCTGGCCAGAAGGTATTGATTCAAAGTCAAAAAACGGTTTGACAAAGCTGCCCCCCTTGACGTACCCCTTGATCATCGAAGAATTGCGCCCGGAGGAAACCCTCGCGGGCGTTTCGTTTTCCTGACATCGTGGATCGCAAAACCTGGCGCCTGAGCGCGGCCACAGGACATTGCGCACGCCCATGCGAGCCCTGCCCTATGGATCTCCCATTCATGCCGAGCCAGATTGAACTCTGGCCGATCGAACGCTTGCGGCCCTATGCCCGCAATGCGCGCTTACACAGCGACAATCAGATCGCGGTCTTGGCAGCCAACATGGTCAAGTTCGGCTGGACCATGCCATGCCTGATCTCAGACGACGGTGAGTTGATCGCTGGCCACGGCCGCATCTTGGCGGCGACGCAGCTTGGCCTGAGCAAGATCCCTGTCCTTCGGCTGTCGCATCTCGATGAGGATCATCGCCGCGCTCTGCGCCTGTCGGACAACAGCGTCGCAGATATGGCGGAGTGGGATGAGCTCAATCTGGGTCTGGAAGTGATCTGCCTGCAGGCGCTGGGCTTTGACACGGACCTGCTGGGATTTTCGCCCGAGTTTCTCGACGGTTTGTTAAGGGCAGCGCAGGGCGTCGATGAAGCAGACAACGGTTCGACAGAAGGCGAGGACGACATCCCCGAGCCCCCGGTTACCCCGGTGTCGGTGGCGGGTGACCTCTGGCAGCTGGGTTCGCATCGGTTGATCTGCGGGGACAGCACCAGCGCAGATGTTGTTGGAAGACTGCTTGGTGGCGTGAAGCCGCTGCTGATGGTGACTGACCCGCCCTATGGCGTGGAATACGATCCATCCTGGCGCAACCAAGCCGGAGCAGCAAAAACCAAACGCACGGGCAAGGTACTAAATGACGACCGCGCGGACTGGCGCGAGGCCTGGTCGCTCTTTCCCGGTGATGTCGCCTATATCTGGCATGGCGCCTTACACGCGGCCACGGTTGCGGACAGCCTGATCGCCGCCGGCTTCGCGATCCGGTCGCAGATCATCTGGGCCAAGGATCGGCTGGTGCTGAGCCGCGGCGATTATCACTGGCAGCACGAGCCCTGTTGGTATGCTGTGAGGGCCAAAGGCAAAGGCCACTGGGCGGGTGATCGCAAGCAGACGACCCTCTGGCCGATTGCCAACAAGGACCAGGACGCGACCACCGTGCACGGCACGCAAAAGCCGGTGGAATGCATGCGCCGTCCGATCTTGAACAACTCGAGCCCTGGCCAGGCTGTCTACGAGCCCTTCATGGGCTCCGGCACCACGCTGATCGCAGCCGAGACGACTGGCCGCCTGTGCTACGGGGTGGAGCTGAACCCGGTCTACGTAGATGTGGCCATCGAGCGCTGGCAGGCCTTCACAGGCGAGGAGGCAGTCTTGCTGGACAGCGGCGAGACCTTTGCAGCCCTCAAGTCACAGCGGTTGGCTGCATGACCCAATCGCGTCGCCTTTCGCTCATCGAAGCCGTGACCAACGTAGTCTTGGGATACGCACTGGCAGT
>CAIXBE010000009.1 GCA_903917595.1 uncultured Rhodobacterales bacterium | reverse complement strand
GCCCCGATGACCACCAGGATCACGACCGGGATCAGCGTCCAAGCAACTTCAAGCGGCGAGTTGTGCGTGAAGCGCGCCGGGGTCGGGTTCGTTCGCGCGTTGAAGCGGATCATCACATAGATCAAAAGTGCGGTCACAAAGACCGTGATCGCGGTGATGACATAAAGCAGCATCCCGTCAAGCCAGTGGATGTCTTCGGCCAACTTGGTCGCTGCGGGCTGAAAGCCCATTGCGCCGTCTACCGGCTGGCCAATGATTTCAAGAGCTTGTTGCGCAAGGGCCGATCCGGCCATCAGCGCGGCGATCCCCGCCGTTGCAAACCCGGTCATCACAGTCGAAAGGCGCATGTCTTCATCCCGTTCACATTGCGGCGCACCGCCGCAGTCAGAGACCCGCCGCAAGGGGCAGAATCCCGCTGTTTCACTTGGCCCTCAAACCATATTAGCTTTGCCGCGACAAGCAAAACCGTTGCGACAAATGCGCTCCGGAAGTCTTCTGACCTACGAAAGGTTCGACCCATGGCGTTCATCAAGCTGACCCTTGTGACCTTCGGCCTGCTTTATGCGGCGGCCCTGTCGGGGATCTATGCCTTTCAGCGCGATCTCCAGTATTTTCCGTCAGACCGCGACCCCGCGCCGCAGGCAGTGGGGCTGGAGGGCGTCGACCGTATCACCCTGACCACTCCAGACGGCGAGACGCTGGTCCTGTGGTTGGCCCCATCTGCGACTGGTCGCCCGGTGATCCTGTTTCTGCACGGCAATGCCGGTGCGATGCCCGACCGCGCCGACCGGCTGGCGTTCTACCAGTCGCGCGGGTTCGGGGCGGCCTTTCTCAGCTATCGCGGTTATGGCGGTTCGACGGGCAGCCCCAGTGAAGCGGGTCTGATGATCGACGCCAAGACCGCCTATGACCACCTGCGCGGGTTGGGCATCGCCGCCGACCGGATCGTGCTGGTCGGCGAATCCCTTGGCACCGGGGTCGCGGTGCAGACCGCTGCACAGAACACGGTTGGTGCCGTGGTGCTGGAGGCGCCTTTTTCCGCCGCCGTCGACATCGCCCGGCAGGCCTATCCCTGGGCTCCGGTCGGGCTGTTGATGAAGGACCAGTTCCGGTCCCGCGATCACATCGCCCACATCCGCGCACCGCTTTTGATCCTGCACGGCGCGGCGGATGGGGTGATCCCGCAAGGCTTTGGCAAACGCCTGTTCGACGCGGCCCGCGACCCCAAGACCTTCCTGTCGCTTGGCCCCGTCGGGCACGAGGCGCTGTTTGATCCCGAGACCTGGGCCAAGGGGGCTGATTTCATCGACGGGCTGTATCCGGGGTAAAGGCTGCGCCTTGCAGCCCCCCCGCCCAAGGCCTACCTATCTGGCAACCGCCGTAAGGATGCCCCCATGACCGACGCCCCTTTCCGCCCCTTCGACACCCATCTGGACGAGGCCGCAGCCCTTGCCACCCTGCGTGCGGCAACCCTTGGGGCGGACGATGGCGAGTTGTTCCTGGAACGCCGCCGCGCCGAAAGCATCGTGCTGGATGATGGCCGCATCCGGCAGGCGACCTATGACGCGTCGCAGGGTTTCGGTCTGCGCGCGGTGCGGGGCGAGGTCGCAGGCTATGCCCATTCGACCGAAATCAACGAGACATCCCTCCTCCGCGCCTCGGAAACTGCGCGGCTTGCGGTCGGGGCCGGTGGCGGGACGCTGGTGGCTGGCCCGCGCGGCACCAATACCCGGCTATACCGCCCCGACGATCCGATGGCTGACGCCGCCTTCCCGGTCAAGATCGAGCTTTTGCGCGAGATCGACGCCTATGCCCGCGACCTTGACCCGCGTGTGGTGCAGGTGTCGGCCACCCTGTCGGCCAGCCTGCAAGAGGTGGAAATCCTGCGCCCCGAAGGCACGCGCATCGCCGACGTCCGCCCGATGGCCCGGATCAACGTGTCGGTGATGATCGAGGAAAACGGTCGCCGCGAACAGGGCGGCATGGGGCAGGGCGGTCGGCATGGCCTAGCGCAACTGATGACGCCGGAAACCTGGAAACCGATGATTGCCGAGGCCCTGCGCATCGCCCGCGTCAACCTGGGCGCGGTCGAGGCCCCGGCTGGCGGGATGGATGTGGTCCTTGGCCCCGGCTGGCCCGGTATCCTGTTGCACGAAGCCATCGGTCACGGGTTGGAGGGCGACTTCAACCGCAAGGAAACCTCGGCCTTTGCTGGCTTGCTGGGCCAGCAGATCGCCTCGAAGGGCGTGACGGTGCTGGATGACGGCACGATCCCCGACCGGCGCGGGTCGATCAGCATCGACGACGAGGGCACACCTTCGGCCAAGAACGTGCTGATCGACGACGGGGTGCTGGTGGCCTACATGCAGGACCGCCAGAATGCCCGGCTGATGGGGGTAGCGCCCACCGGCAACGGACGGCGCGAAAGTTTCGCGCATATCCCGATGCCGCGGATGACCAACACCTACATGCTGTCGGGCAAGGACGACCCGGCGGGGATCGTCGCCAGCCTGAAGGACGGCATCTACGCCGTGGGCTTTGGTGGCGGGCAGGTCGACATCACCAGCGGCAAGTTCGTGTTCTCCTGCACCGAGGCCTACCGCGTGCGAAACGGCGTTGTGGGCGAGGCGGTCAAGGGCGCCACCCTGATCGGTGACGGTGCCACCGCGCTGAAGGGCATCCGGGCGATTGGCAACGATCTGGCCCTTGATCCCGGTATCGGCAATTGCGGCAAGGCGGGCCAATGGGTGCCGGTGGGCGTGGGCCAGCCGACACTTCTGATCTGCGGGCTGACCGTCGGGGGGGCTGCTGCGTGATCCCACTGGGGCACTACGACAGCCCGGTCACACGCTGCATCGCTGGATCATGACGGGATGTCCAAGGCCCGCGACAAAGGGTCGAGCTTTGACGAATCCCGGGCTGTGGGCAAGGTCAGCCCTCTGAACCGCGCCTCGCCGTTTGTCGTCGGCCGCTTCAAAGGACTGGTCGACCGTGCCGCAGCCCTTGACTTCTGGACGAACCGGCGGGCTGCCAAGCCCTTTGCTCCCACTTTCAGCCAGCCCGCCAAAGCGTTCTGCAAGTGACCCCTCTTGCACAAGGAGTGCTTGACAGCCCTGCATCTGTGCGCGGCGCTTCCAAAAGGGAGAATATCAAAGCGCGAGCTATTTTGCCCGGTGTTTAGGCCAAATGCACACAGGACTGAAGAAACTGACCCTGCCCGACGAAGGCCTGACCACCTGCATTCGCGCTGGCCATGGCCCGGATTTGCCGCTACTCTTGGACGCAAGACCCGGGGAAAACATCCGGGCTTTGGGCAAAGCAGACGTGTCAGGCGGTTTTCCATGACTGAAATGGTCTATGGCTCCAATCCCGTAAGGGTCAGCGAGCCGGTTCTTCCCCATTGGTGGCGCACGATCGACAAGTGGACGCTGACCTCGGTCTTCGTGCTGTTCGGTCTTGGGTTGCTGCTGGGCCTTGCGGCCTCGGTGCCCCTCGCCACCCGCAACGGGCTGGAACCGTTCTATTATGTCCAGCGACAGGCGTTCTTTGGCGGCATCGGGCTGGTGGTAATGCTGGCGATTTCGATGATGCCACCCGAGATGGTGCGGCGGCTTGGGGTCATGGGCTTTGCGCTGGCGATGGTCGCGCTGATGCTGCTGCCGGTCCTTGGCACCGATTTCGGCAAGGGCGCGGTGCGCTGGTTTTCCTTCGGCTTTGCCAGCGTGCAGCCGTCCGAATTCCTCAAGCCCGGGTTTGTCATCGTCGTGGCCTGGCTGATTGCCGCCTCGCAGGACCTGAACGGTCCGCCGGGCAAGCTGTTGTCCTTTGGCCTGACCATGGTCGTGGTGGCGTTTCTGGCGATGCAGCCTGACTTTGGCCAGGCGGCGCTGGTGCTGTTTGCCTGGGGCGTGGTCTATTTCGTCGGCGGCGCATCAGTGCTGCTGATTGGCGTCATTGGTGGCCTTGTCACCTTGTGCGGTCTGGTTTTCTACAATTCGTCGGAACACTTTGCCCGCCGTATCGACGGCTTTCTGACCGCCGATGTCGATCCCCGGACCCAGCTTGGCTATGCCGCGAACGCCATTCAAGAGGGCGGCTTTTTCGGCGTCGGCGTCGGTGAGGGGCAGGTGAAATGGTCGCTGCCCGATGCCCATACCGATTTCATCATCGCCGTCGCAGCCGAGGAATACGGGCTCTTGCTGGTTCTTGTGATCCTGGCGCTTTACGGGGCGATCGTTGTCCGCTCGCTGGGGCGGCTTCTGGCCGAGCGTGACCCCTTTGCCCGGCTTGCCGGGGCGGGCATGGCCTGCATTTTCGGGGTTCAAGCGATGATCAACATGGGCGTCGCGGTGCGGCTGTTGCCCGCCAAGGGGATGACCTTGCCGTTTGTCAGTTACGGCGGGTCGTCCGCCATCGCGGCGGGGATCACAATGGGGATGCTTCTGGCCCTGACCCGCAGCCGTCCGCGCGGGCAGATGAGCGACGTTTTCCGGCGGGGTCGCTGATGGCCGGGCTTTTGCTGATCGCGGCGGGTGGCACCGGGGGGCACATGTTCCCGGCGCAGGCCTTGGCCGAAACCATGCTGGCGCGCGGCTGGCGGGTGAAGCTGTCCACCGACGAGCGGGGCGCGCGCTATGCCGGGGGGTTCCCCGAGGCGGTCAGGATCGAGCGGGTGGCATCGGCCACCTTCGCGCGCGGCGGGGTTGCGGCAAAGCTGCTGGTGCCGTTCCGCATTGCGGGCGGCATTCTGGGGGCGATCTGGTCGCAGCTGCGCGACCGGCCCGACGTGGTGGTGGGCTTTGGCGGCTATCCGTCGATCCCGGCGCTGTCGGCGGCTTGGGTCTTGCGCCGTCCCCGGATGATCCATGAACAGAACGGCGTCCTTGGCCGGGTGAACAAGGTCTTTGCCCGCCGCGTGGACCGCGTGGCCTGTGGCACCTGGCCGACCGCCTTGCCCGACGGTGTGACCGGCGATCCGACTGGCAATCCCGTCCGCCAGTCGGTGCTGGACCGCGCCGCTGCCCCCTATATCCCGCCGGGAGATTACCCGATGTCGCTGGTGGTGATCGGCGGTTCTCAGGGCGCGCGCATCCTTTCGGATGTGGTGCCGGCCGCCATCGCCAGCCTGCCCGACACCTTGCGCCGCAATCTGCGCGTGTCCCATCAGGCCCGCGACGAGGACGCCACCCGTGCCGCTGCGGCCTATGACGCGGCAGGTATCCGTGTCGAAATCGCCCCCTTCTTCTCCGACATTCCCCGCCGTCTGTCCGAGGCGCAACTGGTGATCAGCCGCTCGGGTGCCTCATCCGTCGCTGACATCGCAGTCATCGGGCGACCTGCGATCCTGATCCCCTTTGCCGCCGCGACCGGCGACCACCAGACCGCCAATGCGCGCGGGCTGGTCGATGTGGGCGCCGCCGTGCTGGTCGCGGAAAGCGCAGCTGATGCGACCACGCTTGCAGGCCACATCGCGGCGATCCTGGACGACCCGCACCGGGCCGAAACCATGGCCCGCGCCGCTTTGGGTGAGGGCAAGCCTGATGCGACCGCCCGGCTGGTGGCGCTGGTCGAAGCCCTGGGAGGAGACCCCGCATGAACGCCGCGACCAAACTGCCGCTGGAACTGGGCCCGATCCATTTCGTCGGCATCGGCGGCATCGGCATGTCGGGCATTGCCGAGGTGCTGATGACGCTTGGCTACCGGGTGCAGGGGTCCGACTCCAAGGCCACGAAGATCACCGAACGGCTGGTATCCTTGGGGGCCGAAGTGTTCGAGGGCCAGTGCGCCCAGAACATCGGCGACGGCGTGTCGGTCGTGGTGATCTCCAGCGCCATCAAGAATGGCAATCCGGAACTTGAAGAAGCCCGCCGCCGCAAGCTGCCGGTGGTGCGCCGGGCCGAAATGCTGGCCGAACTGATGCGGATGCGGTCGAACATCGCGATTGCCGGGACGCATGGCAAGACCACGACGACGACCATGGTCGCAGCCTTGCTGGACAAGGGCGGGTTTGACCCCACGGTCATCAATGGCGGCGTGATCCATGCCTATGGCTCGAACGCGCGCGCCGGGGCAGGCGAATGGATGGTGGTCGAGGCGGATGAAAGCGACGGCTCGTTCAACAAGCTGCCCGCCACCATCGCCATCGTCACCAACATCGACCCGGAACATATGGAGCATTGGGGCACCTTTGATGCCCTGCGCAAAGGCTTCTACGATTTCGTCACCAACATCCCCTTCTATGGCCTTGCCGTCTGCTGCACCGATCATCCGGAAGTGCAGGCCCTTGTCGGTCGCGTCACCGACCGCCGGGTGGTGACCTTCGGCTTCAACGCGCAGGCTGACGTTCGGGCGCAGAACCTGACGTATGAGAACGGGGTGGCGCATTTCAACATCGCGCTGCAGGCCGAAGGCTCGGTGATCGAAGGCTGCTCATTGCCGATGCCAGGGGATCACAACGTTTCCAACGCCTTGTCCGCCGTGGCCGTTGCCCGCCACCTGGGGATGAAGAAAGACGAAATCCGTGAGGCTTTGGCAAGCTTCTCCGGCGTCAACCGCCGCTTTACCAAGGTGGGCGAGGTGGACGGCGTCACCATCATCGACGACTACGGTCACCACCCGGTCGAGATTGCCGCCGTGTTGCGTGCCGCGCGGCAGGCGACGAAAGGCCGGATCATCGCCGTCCACCAGCCGCATCGCTATACTAGGCTTTCCAACCTGTTCGACGACTTCTGCACCTGTTTCAACGAGGCGGACGTGGTGGCCATCGCCGATATCTATGCGGCCGGTGAGGACCCCATTCCTGGTGCCAGCCGCGACGATCTGGTGGCTGGGCTGATCGCCCACGGCCACCGCAACGCGGGTCCGCTGAAGGACGAGGCCGACCTTGTCCGCCTCGTGCGCGAACATGCGCGGCCGGGTGACATGGTGGTCTGCCTGGGCGCGGGCACTATCTCGGCGTGGGCCAACGCGCTTCCGGCGCGGTTGAACAGTGCCGCCGCATGACGTCTAAAATTTTTCGTCGAAAAATTTTAGACCGCCGCGCCGGAAGCCAAGCGCCATGAGCCTTCCCCTGATCCTCGGCTGTCTGTGGGTGCTGGCCTCGGCCATCACCGCGATGCTGCCGATGCGGATGCAGTTTCCGCCTGGGATTACCCTGCTGATCGCCGCTCCGGTGCTGCTGGTCTGGATTGGCTTGGTTCATGGCTGGCTGTGGCTGGCAGTTGGGCTTTTCGCCTTCGTCTCGATGTTCCGCCATCCCTTGCGCTATTTCCTGCGCCGCGCCCTGGGCCGCCCTGCGCCCTTGCCAAAAGAGCTGCAGGATTGACCCTGCCGCTTGCGCTTTGTCTGGTCTGGCTGATTTCTGCCAACCTGATCGGCATGCTGCCGTCGCGCGACCTGCACTGGCGCGCGGCCTACGGGCTGATCGCCATCGGCCTGCCGCTGTTGCTATGGCTGGTCTGGAGCGGAGACTGGGTCGCCAGCCTTCTGATCGCCCTTGC
>CAIXBE010000008.1 GCA_903917595.1 uncultured Rhodobacterales bacterium | reverse complement strand
CGCGGTTAAACGTGCGATGGTTGTCCCTGGCTCGGGCCTTGTGCGCGCGCAGGCCGAAGAGGAGGGCCTGGCGCAGATCTTCATCGACGCCGGGTTTGAATGGCGGCTTGCGGGCTGCTCGATGTGTCTGGCGATGAACCCCGACCAACTGGCCCCCGGCGAACGCTGCGCGGCCACGTCGAACCGCAACTTCGAGGGCCGTCAGGGGCGAGGGGGCCGCACGCATCTTCTGTCGCCCGCGATGGCCGCCGCTGCAGCGATCACCGGGCACCTGACGGACGTGCGCGCGATGATGGGAGAGATGGTCTGAGGCTACCGAGTCAGGAAGCTTGAGGCGCCTTGTCTTGGCCCCTCAGCTTCCTCTCTGCCTAAGTATCCCACGGGGGTCCGGAGGTGTGAAACCCCCGGGCGTTGTCAAAGAAAAACCCGCTCGACCGTCCACCACACCCCGACGCCCGCGATCAGGATCGACGCAGGGATTGCAATCGCGCGGCGATACCATTGCATCCGCCCGAAGGGCAGCGCCAGCGCCACGAAGGCCACGGCGATCACCGCCAGTTGCCCCAGTTCGACCCCGATGTTGAACCCGATCAGGCTGATGGCGAACCGTCCTTCCGGCAGACCGACGTCGTTCAGGACCGAGGCAAAGCCCAACCCGTGCAGCAGGCCAAAGCAGAACACCACCGCGATGCGCGCCAACCCCGCCTTGCCGCCAAGGATGTTCTCCACCGCGACATAGACGATCGACGCCGCGATCAGGGGTTCGACGATGCTGGCGGGGATCGACACGATCTGCAGGCTGGCCAGTGCAAGGGTGACGGTATGGGCCAGGGTGAAGGCGGTGACCTGCGCCAGCAGCGGCTTGAGGCGCAGCGAAAAGAAGAACAGGCCAAGCACGAACAGGATATGGTCCAGCCCCTTGGGAATGATGTGTTCAAAGCCCGAGACGATGAACCGCCCGAACACCGGCAGCGCCCCTTCGACGGCAAAGCCTTCGCGCGGGAGGGCTTCGCTGAGGGTTCCGCCCGCCAGCATCGCGGTATAGGCGTCCGCGCCGCCGCCCATCTGGCGCACGACGACCGAGCCAAAGCTGGCATCCCAGCCGATCTGCACCGGCGTTCCGTCCGCAGGCAGGGTGGCCACGATCCGCAATTCGCTGTCACGCGGCTGGCTGACATCGCCGACTTCGGGCACCGACAGGCTGGCAATCTCCGGCTTTAGCCGCGTCTCGCCCGCCATCAGCGTGATTCTGGCCGCAATCTCGGGCCAGGCGGCGCGCAAAGCTGCTTCCAGCGCCGCCGGATCGTCGGCCCGCAGGGTGTCATAGCGGTCAGACAGGGGCGACAGGTTGGTATCCTCCAGCCCGGCAAGGTCCATGCCCGCGATGATCGGCTCCAACGGCGCGTAAAGGATAATCTCGACCGTGGTGTCGCTGACTGTGACATCGGTGATCGCCGGGCGCACTTCATGGGCTGCGGCGGGCAAGGCCATTGACAAGAAGACGCAAAGCGCCAGCTTTGCGACAGCGACTGGATGGAAGGATTGCATGATGAGATTCCCGGGCTTGCTGGCGACACTGGTCATAGCACTTAGCATCACTTCCGCAAATGCCCATGAATTCTGGCTTTCGCCGGACGACTATACTTTGACCGCCGAGGACATGATGCAGGTACGCCTGCGGGTCGGGACGGGAATGGTTGGGCCACCCCGGTCCTACCTGCCGCAGGACATCGCCCGGTTCGAGGTGGTGCAGGGCGACAGCGTCCGCCCGGTCGAAGGGCGGATGGGCGACAGTCCGGCCCTGAACATGCCTGCGGGGGCGGATGGGCTTGCCGTGGTCGTGCATGAGACGACGGATTCGCGGCTGACCTACAAGGAATTTGCCGTGTTCCAGCGTTTTGTCGCGCACAAGGATTTTGCCACCGCTTTAGCTGATCACGCGGCGCGCGGCTTGCCGGAAACCGGGTTTCAGGAAACCTATCGCCGCTATGCCAAAAGCCTGATCGCGGTCGGGTCGGGCGCGGGCTCTGACCGGGTGATAGGCCTGAAGATCGAGATCGTGGCCCTTGCGAACCCCTATACCGATGACCTGACGGCAGGACTTCCGGTTCAGGTGCTGCTGGATGGTGCCCCGCGCATTGACACTCAGGTCGAGTATTTCGAGACCGCACCGGACGGCACCGTTACAACCACGCTTTACCGCACCGATGCGGCGGGCCAAGTGGTTCTGCCGGTTCGCCCGGGGATGGAATATCTGGTCGACAGCGTTTCCCTGCGCGCCCTGGACAACGACGATGCCCTTGCCGGTCCGGTCTGGCATTCCGACTGGGCGTCGCTGACCTTTCACACTCCGGACTGAAGCCCCCACTTGAGGTTGCCCCAGCCGCCGGATTGGATTATCGGAACCCCAAAGACAGGAGATTCCGATGGAACAATTCACCACCCTGACCGGGATCGCGGCACCGATGCCGCTGGTCAACATCGACACCGACATGATCATCCCCAAGCAGTTCCTGAAAACCATCGCCCGCACCGGCCTTGGCAAGAACCTGTTTGACGAGATGCGTTTCACACAGGACGGGGCCGAAATTGCCGATTTCGTGCTGAACCAGCCTGCATACCGCAAGTCGCAGATCATCGTCGCGGGCGACAATTTCGGCTGCGGCTCGTCGCGCGAACATGCGCCCTGGGCGCTGCTGGATTTCGGCATCCGCTGCGTCATCGCCACCAGCTTTGCCGACATCTTCTTCAACAACTGCTTCAAGAACGGCATCCTGCCGGTCGTGCTGCCAGAAGAAGCCGTCGCCTATCTGATGGACGACGCGCGGAAGGGCGAAAATGCCCGGATCAGCGTTGATCTTGCGACACAGACGGTGACCGCGTCGGACGGCAAGACCTTTGCGTTCGAGGTCGACGCCTTCAAGAAGCATTGCCTGATGAACGGCCTTGATGACATCGGTCTGACGCTGGAAAAGGCCGCCTCGATCGACAGCTATGAGGCGAAAGTTTCGGTCCAGCGCCCCTGGTCCTGACGCGACCGACGTTTCGGCGCACATTGCCACTGGCCCCTGCGGGCGGCCGGTGGGGTTTCTTTCGCCAAAGCCCAGGCGAGTCTGGGATGGGTTCGACACCGAAAACCCGGCGGGTTGTTGCAACTGCCCTGCTTGTGACTGCAGCTTGTCCCTGAAATGGCCACAATGCTTGCGTCAAATCGGGCATACGGACGGGATTAGACGGGCCGAATTCGATGAGGCACGTTCGGCGGGGTACGCGTGAGCAAGATCGAAGCACTCCTGGGCAACCTGCGCGGCAAGATGGCGACGCCGCTGCAAGTGCGCGTCGTGTCGTCGATTGACGGCGGTGCACGCACTTGGCTGAACCGGGCAACCGGTGCTGCGGTCCGAGCGTTTCTGGTGATGATCGTGGTTGTTCTTCCGTCGGTGATCCTGCCCGGCATCGGCACCGACACCCGGCAGATCGTGGCCCTTGTGGCGCTGTTCGCCGGTGGTCTGGTCTTTGTCGAATACAACGCCATCTACCCCAGTCTGGTCGAATTTCGCGACGGTGCGCCGTTCAACCGCATCCGCTATCTGATGCTGCTGGCCATCGTGCTGTTCCTGTCGGTCATCGTGGCCGACCGCGAAGACCCGACCACGGTTTCGGGCCTGTTCCGCGCGCTTGGCGACGTGATCGGTCAGGCGCTGGATTTCCCGTATTCTCCGGTTCGGCTGGCGACCCTGATGCTGTCTGAGAATGCAACGGCAGATCAGCTTCGCGACCTGCGCACCTCGGCAGGCACGGCCTATCTCTTGTCGCTTCTGTCGCTGGCTGTGTTCGTCATCGTGCTGAAGCTGGCCGGCTGGCCCTCGACCAAGAACGCGTTCAACGTCTGGGTAAACCTGCCGACCTTCGAGCCGACGGCGGGCGGCGATGTCGTTGACCGGTTGGAGCGGGATGCCAGGGTCAACCTTGGCATCGGCTTT
>CAIXBE010000007.1 GCA_903917595.1 uncultured Rhodobacterales bacterium | reverse complement strand
TGCCGCCACCTTGCGCCAGCGGCCTTCATAGACCCAGACCGAACCCGAGGCGTTCTTCATCATCAGATCCGTCGCCCATTGCGACGCACGCAGGCTTGCCGAGCCATTGGCCAGCCACAACCGGCCGTCCGCACCATAGGCCAGTGCTGTGATGCAGCGCACATCGGCGGGCAGCGGCAATAGGGTCGCGTCCACAGTCAGGCTGCCGTTGTCCAAAGCCACGGCCAAGGCTCCGTCTGGGGATACCGCCAATGCGGTGACATCCGCAGCGTAGCTTTGCAGCACTTCGCCGTCCGGCGTCTGCAAGGTCTTGCCGGAACTGGCCACCAGTTGGCCCTGCCAGACCACCAGATTATCGGGATGCGGCATGCGCGCAAAGACCGGCGCGTCATCAAGTGCCGTGTTGGGCCGGAAGGCACCGTCCAGCGGCGGGATCGTCACCGCCTTGCCCCGGAAGATATCCAGAAAAGGGTCGTAGATCATGGCTTGCCCTGCCAATAAGACCGCATCCCGGTCCAGGTTGGGTCGGCGCCTTCAACCGTGAACCGACCGATGCGGTTGTTGAAGATGCCGCCGATGAAAAGCTGGCCCTTATGCTCGCGCATCGAGGTCACCATCGAATGCGAGGCACCCGTCAGATCGCCCATGGTTTGCAAAATCCGCCCGGTCTCGTCGAATTTCACCACGCCGCCGGTGTTGATGTTGGGAAACAGCCAGTCGTCCTGCGGCAGGCGTCGCGCCATGCGTTTGCGCATCGCCGGATGGCGCAGCGACAGATCGAAGCTTGGCGTGCGCATGCCCAGCCATGCCATCCAATATGTGCCGTCCGAGGCGCGGTTGATGTTGTCGGGATAGCCCGGCATGTCGCGGATCACGCATTCGGCGGTGCCGGCCTTCGGGCCTTCCAACCAATAGCGATGGATCCGGCAGGCCCAGCTTTCGGCAAAGAACAGCGAGCGGTTGTCATGCGCCATGCAGACGCCGTTGGTATAGCGATAGCCGTCCAGCAGGGTTTTGGTGCTGCCATCTTTGGGATCATAGACCAAAAGCCGCCCGGTGGCGCGGTTCTCGATACTGTCCAGCGTCCAGTCATGCGCGTCGTAGCGCTTGGTCGAGTCCGTGAAATAGATCTTGCCGTCGGGGGCAATGTCGAGGTCGTTCGGGTCGCGCAGGCGGGCGTCATCGACGATCGAGGTCAGCGACCGCGCGGTTTCCGCCGACAGTTTGGTGACCTGACGCTCGGGCGAGATGGCGTAAAGCCCCATTGCCCCGACGCAGGTAATCAGATTGCCGTTGGCATCAAAGGCCAGCCCAAGGGGAAAACCGCCGACATGGGCAAACACCTCGGACCTTGTGTAATCGGGCGCGAAAAAGCGGATGATCTCGCCATGCCTTGTGCCGCAATAGAGATGGTCGTCGGCGTCCAGGATCACATCTTCCGGCCCCTCCAACTCTCCCAGCCCGATTGCATCAGCCCGCGAGAGCCGGTTGTTCAGCGCATAGGGCGTGCCGGAATTGGGTTCTGCCGATTGCGTCGGGCCCATCGCCAGATAGACCGGGGCCACATAAACCTCATTCAGAACCTTGTGGCGGTTCTTCAGCCAGCGAATGTCGATGGTGACGGCGGTGGCCAACAGCAGGCCCAGCACCATCTGGTTGGTGCCGGTGCCATAGCCCAGCCGGATCAATCCGTTGGTCATCACCAGAACGATGATCGCCCCCATCATGCCCTTGGCCACCGATCCACGCCCGCCGCCCAGCGAGTTGCCACCCACCACT
>CAIXBE010000006.1 GCA_903917595.1 uncultured Rhodobacterales bacterium | reverse complement strand
TCATGCGATCCGCGCCAGAATGCGGGCCCAACTGCGGATGCCTTTGTGAAAGCTTTCCAGATCGTATTTTTCGTTCGGGGAATGGATCTTGTCGTCATCCTTGGAAAACCCGATCAGCATCGCGTTCATCCCCAGCACGGTCTTGAAATGCCCGGCAATCGGGATTGACCCGCCTTCGCCGATAAAGGCCGCCGGGCGGCCCCATTCGTCGGACAAGGCCTGCCGCGCGGCCTCGAACGCGGGGTCGGTGATGTCCATGATCGATGCGGGTGAACCTTCGATGGCGTCATGCCAGATGATCTCGCAGTCGGCTGGCATCCGGGAATCGGCCCAGGCGCGGAAGGCGGTCAGGACCTTGGCCGGGTCCTGCCGCGACACCAGTCGGAAGGACACCTTGGCATGCGCCTCGCCCGGCAGCACGGTCTTGAAGCCCGCACCATTATAGCCGCCCCACATGCCGTTCACCTCGGCCGTCGGGCGGGACCAGATCATCTCAAGCGGGGTGCGGTCCTGCTCGCCCGAGGGGACCGACAGACCGACATCGCCCAGATAGGCCGCATGGTCAAAGGCCAGCGATTGCCACTGGCTGCGCAGGGTGTCGGACAATTCATCCACATCATCGTAAAAGCCGGGAACGGTGACTCGGCCCTGATCGTCGTGCAGACCGGCCAAAAGGCTGGACATCAGGTGCAGGGGATTCTGCGCCAGCCCGCCATACATACCCGAATGCAGGTCGCGCGACGCGGCGCGGATGGTGAATTCCGCCTTGGCCATGCCCCGCAGCATCGATGAGATTGCCGGAGTCTTGTCCTCATAAAGTCCGGTGTCGCAGATCAGCGCAAGGTCAGCGGTCAGTTCCGCCCGGTTCGCCTGCATGAACGGCACCAGCGACGGCGAGCTGGACTCCTCTTCCCCCTCCAGAAAGATCGTCAACTTGCCCGGCAGCGTGCCATGCACCGCTTTCCAGGCGCGGCAGGCCTCGATGAACGTCATCAACTGGCCCTTGTCGTCGGATGACCCGCGCGCCCGGATCACCTGACCCTTAGGGGTGTCCTGCAGTTCCGGCTGAAACGGTGGTGTGTCCCAAAGCTCAAGCGGGTCAACCGGTTGCACGTCATAGTGCCCGTAAAACAACAGGTGCCGCGCGCCGTCGCCGCCATGGCCCACGACCATCGGATGCCCCGGGGTCACAGCCACGCGGGCGTCAAAGCCAAGGGTCTGCAGATCGGCCACCAGCCATTCGGCGGCGCGGGCGCAGTCTGCCGCATAGGCCGGATCGGTGGAAATCGACGGGATGCGCAACAGGTCCATCAGCCGGTCAAGGGACTGGGGCAGGGTGGCGTCAATGCGAGCTAGGACGGCGTCAAGGGTCATCGCGGTCTCCGGAAATTTGATCAGATTCAAGCCTAGCAGGCTGCTTGGCACTGTCCATAGGCGGCGGGTTGGAGTATCGAAGCCACCAGCCGGGCCAAACGGGGGCGACAATTCGCCCCCTTGGAAGTTCCGGCCGATTGACCGACATCAAGGCACCCCTGCGGCGGATCGGCGAAGGTCACCGCAAATGGAACCGGGAAAATGATGAATTACGACTCCGCACTGGATGCCAGCCTGCATCGCCTGCACGACGAGGGGCGCTACCGCACCTTCATCGATATCGCGCGCCAGCAGGGCCAGTTCCCGCAGGCCGTTTGGACCCGTCCCGATGGCAGCCAAAAGCCGATCACTGTTTGGTGCGGCAACGATTACCTTGGCATGGGGCAGAATCCGGTCGTGCTGGCGGCGATGCATCAGGCGCTGGACGCCGCCGGGGCAGGGTCGGGCGGCACCCGCAACATCAGTGGCACCACGGTCTGGCACAAGGAACTTGAGGCCGAGCTTGCCGATCTGCATGCCAAAGAGGCGGCCCTGGTCTTTACATCCGCCTATGTCGCAAATGACGCGACGCTGTCGACTCTGCGGGCGATCTTTCCGGGGCTGATCATCTATTCCGACGCGCTTAACCACAATTCGATGATCGAAGGCATCCGGCGCGGCGGTGGTGAAAAGCGGATCTTCCGGCACAATGATATCGCCCATCTGCGCGAACTCCTGGAAAAGGACGACCCTGCCGCGCCCAAGCTGATTGCCTTCGAATCGATCTATTCGATGGACGGCGACTTCGGCCCGATTGGCGCGTTCTGCGATCTGGCGCAGGAATTCGGCGCGCTGACCTATCTGGACGAGGTTCATGCCGTCGGCATGTATGGCTCGCGCGGCGCTGGCGTGGCCGAGCGTGACGGGATCATGCACCGCGTCGACATCATCAACGGTACGCTGGCCAAGGCTTACGGCGTCTTCGGTGGCTATATCGCCACCAGCGCCAAGATGGCCGACGCGGTGCGGTCTTATGCGCCCGGATTCATCTTCACCACCTCGCTGCCGCCGGCGGTTGCGGCGGGGGCGGCGGCCTCGGTCCGGCATCTGAAGACCGCGCAGCACTTGCGCGACGGCCAGCAGATGCAGGCGCGCATCCTGAAACTGCGGCTGAAATCGCTGGGCCTGCCGATCATCGACCACGGGTCACATATTGTGCCTGTTCACGTCGGCGACCCGATCCATTGCAAGCGGATCTCGGACCTGTTGCTGGAGAATCACGGGATCTACGTCCAGCCGATCAACTATCCCACCGTCCCGCGCGGCACGGAAAGGTTGCGATTCACCCCCTCGCCGGTGCATGGATCGCGCGAAATTGACCATCTGGTTCAGGCGATGGATGCGCTTTGGAGCCATTGTGCGCTGAATCGCGCCGAAGCAGTTGCGTAGGCCCCTTTCTCCTGTGGAAAACCCCTTGTCCTGTGGTATTTTTTCCCCAATACGACACCCGTGCGAGTCGCTGGAAAAAGTGACCTCACGGAAAAGTGTACCAAAGGGGACAGGGCGGGAATGATCGGTTGGAGGTCGAAACCTTCGACAACCGTAGCGGACAAGCCGAAGGGCTTTGACGACTTCGAGTTGCGACTGGGCGACCTCATGCGGGGTGAGCGTGCTACGCTTGGCAAATCGCTGTTGGATGTCCAGCGCGAGCTGAAGATCAAGGCCACCTACATCGCTGCCATTGAGAATGCCGACATCTCGGCCTTCGAGACCCCCGGTTTTGTCGCCGGCTACGTCCGGTCCTATGCGCGCTATCTGGGCATGGACACGGAGTGGGCATTTGCCCGTTTCTGTGGCGAGGCGAATTACGAAGTGTCCCACGGACTTTCCGCCGCTGCTGCTGCCCCGCAGCGGGTGCGCCCAAGGGCGGAGTATGCCGAACCGCTGGCCAATCCGCATGCGTCCTTCATCCCACGCGCTGAAGCCCTTTGGGCCCGGGTCGAACCTGCTGCCCTTGGGTCGATCGCGGTTCTGGTGCTGTTGATCGGCGGGATCGGATACGGCGGATGGTCAGTGCTGCAGGAAGTGCAGCGCGTGCAGCTTGCCCCGGTCGACGAAGCTCCGTCGGTCATGGTCGAACTTGACCCCTTGGCCGCTGCCGAAGCTCCGGTTGCGGGCGTGGTGGGCGTGCAGTCGAACGCGGCTGAGGCTTTGGCGAGCGCCGAGGCCTCGGTTGACATGCTGGACCGGCTTTACCGTCCCGAAGCGCTGGACGTGCCGGTGATGACCTCGCGCGATGGTCCCATTGCCGCGATTGATCCGCAGGACACCGGGGTTCTGGCCGGGGCCGATACCGCAAATGCGGTCGATGCGGCGATTGATGCAGCACTTGAGGAAGATGTGCAGGTGATGGCGTCGGTGCAGGAAGGGCTTGAAATCCTTGCGGTTCGCCCATCTTGGGTGCAGGTCGATGCCGCCGATGGCACGGTGCTGTTCGAAAAGATCCTTGACGCCGGCGAACGCTATACTGTTGCGCCGATGGAAACGGCGGCGGTCTTCCGCACCGGCAATTCCGGCTCGATCTACTTTGTCGTCAACGGCGTGCCTTACGGGCCTGCCGCACCCGGCGCAAATGTCGTGAAGAACATCTCGCTGTCGCCTGAGGCGGTGACACAGGATTTTGCGGTTGCCGATTGCTCGCAGGACGACGGCCTTAGCCAGGTCGCGGCGCTTGAAACTGACCTGAACGCTTTCCCGCTTTGCCCCTAGGCCACCGGCCGTGCGCCATTGCCGCGCCAGCGCAAAATGCCTATCGTCAGGGGTAACCCCACAAGCGACCTTCAGGCAAACCATGACCCATAATCCGATCCGCCCATGGCGCAACATCGACCGGCGCGTCAGCCGGCAAATCCGCGTCGGCAAGGTGCTGGTCGGCGGCGACGCCCCGATCTCGGTGCAGACGATGACCAACACCCTGACCACCGACATCGCCGCCACGCTGGAGCAGATCCAGCGCTGTGCAGTTGCCGGGGCCGATATCGTGCGGGTGTCGACGCCCGATGCGGAAAGCACCGCCGCCCTGCGCCATATCATCGCCGAAAGCCCGGTGCCGATCGTCGCGGACATTCACTTCCACTACAAACGCGCGATTGAGGCTGCCAAGGCGGGTGCCGCTTGCCTCCGGATCAACCCCGGCAACATCGGTGACGCGCGCCGGGTGGCCGAGGTGGTCAAGGCCGCCAAGGACCATGGCTGCTCCATCCGCATCGGGGTGAATGCGGGGTCCTTGGAAAAGCACCTGCTGGACAAATATGGCGAGCCTTGCCCCGACGCCATGGTCGAAAGCGGGATGGACCACATCAAGCTGTTGCAGGACAACGATTTTCACGAGTTCAAGATTTCGGTGAAGGCCTCGGATGTCTTCATGGCGGCCGCCGCGTATCAGCAGCTAGCCACCGTCACCGATGCTCCGATCCATCTGGGGATCACCGAAGCCGGGGGGCTGACCTCGGGCACGGTGAAATCGGCCATCGGGCTTGGCAGCCTATTGTGGTTCGGCATCGGCGACACGATCCGGGTGTCGTTAAGCGCCGACCCGGTCGAAGAGGTCAAGGTTGGCTTCGAGATCCTGAAGTCACTTGGCCTGCGGCACCGGGGCGTTACCATCATCTCCTGCCCCTCCTGCGCGCGGCAGGGGTTTGACGTGATCAAGACCGTTTCGGCTTTGGAGGACCGGCTGGCCCACATTACCACCAGCCTTAGCCTGTCGATCATCGGCTGCGTGGTCAACGGCCCGGGTGAGGCGCTGATGACCGACATCGGCTTTACCGGCGGCGGCGCGGGCAAGGGCATGGTCTACCTTGCGGGCAAGCAGGACCACACCCTTTCCAACGACCGGATGGTCGACCACATCGTCGAACTGGTCGAAGCAAAGGCCGCCGAGATCGACGCTGCCGAAAAGCTGGCCGCAGAAAAGCTGGCAGCTGAATGACTCGCCCGCCCGAAATCGTCCGCTGGGAGGCGCTGGAGGGTCCGGACTGGACCTACAAAGGGTCGGATGAACCGATGTGCCGCGATGCCGACTATGGCCAGCATTTTGGCTTTCGGACGCTTGGCATCCATCATGTGCGGCTGGAGCCGGGGCGTCGCACCTCGTTTCCCCACGCGGAAAGCCGCGAGGATGAGTTTGTCTATGTCATCCACGGCACGCCAGATGTCTGGCTTGACGGCCATCTGCACCGGTTGCAGCCCGGCGATGCGGTTGGGTTTCCTGCCGGAACCGGGCTTGCGCATACGTTCCTGAACAACACCGACAGTCATGTCAGGCTGATCGTGGCGGGCGACCGGCCAAAGGCTGACAATCGCATCACCTATCCGATGAACCCCGAACAGAGGCCCCTGCGCGCGGATTGGTGGGACGACGCGCCCACTCGTCCGCTTGGCCCCCATGATGGGCGACCAAGGCCGAAATAGCCGCCCTTAACCGCCCTGACGGGCGTCGGCGACAATGGCCCGCATGTCTTCAAGCGGTGCATAGCCGCGCATGATCAGGTCTTTCATCACGAAAGCCGGGGTGCCGGAAATGCTCATCAACTCGGCCAGCGCATAGTTGTCGGCGATCACCTTCTGGACATCGGCCCCGCCCATCCGCTCAAGCACCGGCTGCGGGTCAAGGCCAAGGTCGGTGGCAAGGCGCGACAGCGTTTCCGGCGACGGCTCACCGCGCAGGGTTATCAGCGCGTCATGCGCCGCCTCATAGGCCGCGTCGCCATGCAACAGGCGCACCGCAATTGCGAACTGTGACGACATCATCGACGCTTCGCCCAGAATCGGGAACTCCTTGACCACAAAGCGGATGTTGCCGTCGGTTTCCACCAGTTCGGACACATCGGTATAGGCCTTGCGGCAATAACTGCAGCGGTAATCCATGAACTCGACCAGCGTGATGTCGCCTTCGGGATTGCCACCGACCCAGTCATTAGGGTTCAGGAAGATCGCATCGGATTCGGACGACACCAGCAGAAGGTCGCGCTGCATGGCGGCCTCGTCTTCACGCACCTGCAGCGCGTTCATCGCCTCGACCAGCACTTCGGGGTTTTCCAGCAGATAGGCACGGATTTCGGCACGCAGCGCGGCGCGCTCGGCGTCCGTCATCGTTCCATCTTCGGCGAGTGCGGGGGCAAAGGCGGCAAGACCGGCGATCAGTCCAAGGGCAAGGCGGTTCATCATGGCTCCTGAGGCGGTCTGCATGGCATGGGTCCGGCCGCATGGCTGCGCCGACGCGGTCACGATAGGGGGATCGTGCCCTCAAGATCAACCCACTCGCCGCAAAGTGATCTGGTGACAACGGCGAATTTACATTTGATCCCCACGCGGGGATAAGGCTGCGATGCGCCTGATCCATGCCCTTTTCCGTCTTCTGCCGCTGCTGGTGTCGCTGGCCTTGCCCGCCGCTGCGCAGGAACTGTCGGCGCTGGCCCGGCTGGATGTGGGGGCGTCCTCTGTCGTCACGAAAGGCGGCGGGTTGGAACTGACCTTTGACGTCAGCCAACCGGTGCCCTGGCGGTTGCGGTTTCTGGACGCGCCGCCCCGCCTGATCCTTGACGCCCGCGAGATTGACTGGACCGGGATCCAGCGCCTGACGGTCTCGGCCCCGGTCACGGCGTTGCGCGCCGGTCGGTTTCGAGCGGGATGGTCGCGGCTGGTGGTCGAACTGGACGCCCCGCAACGCCTGATCAGCGCCGAGATGTCCACCCTTGGCGACCGCGCGGTCATTCGCGTCGTGCTGGCCCCCACTGACCCCGCAAGCTTTGCGGTCGAAGCCGCGCGCCCCGACCTGCCAGACTGGGCCGCTCCCGATCCCGCCGACATCATGGCCCCTTTGCCTGAAGGTGGTGGCCCCTTGGTCGTGGTGCTTGATCCCGGCCATGGCGGCCTTGATCCGGGTGCGGAACATGAAGGCGGGACCGAGGCCGACCTGATGCTGACCTTCGCGCGCGAGTTGAAAGAGGTGCTCTTGCGCGACGGCCGCTTTGCGGTGGTGATGACGCGCGACGACGACATCTTCGTGCCGCTGGAAACCCGCACCTCGATCGCGCGCGATGCCGAGGCGGACCTCTTCCTGTCCCTTCACGC
The DNA here is from genome assembly GCA_903917595.1 of uncultured Rhodobacterales bacterium. Taxonomy (GTDB): domain Bacteria; phylum Pseudomonadota; class Alphaproteobacteria; order Rhodobacterales; family Rhodobacteraceae; genus Tabrizicola; species Tabrizicola rara. The sequence goes on along the minus strand of CAIXBE010000006.1, from coordinate 21,237 downwards.
CGATGCGCTGGTCGAGGGTGAGGCGCAGGGGGCCACCGTCTATACCCTTGCCGCCGACGCCACCGATGCCGCCAGTGCCGCCCTTGCCGAACGCCATGACCGCGACGACCTGCTGGCCGGGATCGATCTGACCGATCAGGACGATCTGGTGGCCGAGGTGCTGATGGACATGGCCCGCACGGAAACCATGCCGCGCACCGAACGGCTGGCCGCCGCCGTAGTCGGCGCAATCAAGGCGGCCGAGATCAGAATGCACCGCGAACCGCACCAGACCGCCGGGTTTTCGGTGCTGAAATCGCCCGATATCCCGTCAGTCTTGCTGGAACTGGGGTTCCTGTCTTCCGAGCGTGATTTCAAGCGTTTGTCCGATCCCGACTGGCGGGCAAAAATGGCCGAGGCGGTGCGTCTGGCCATCCTGCAATGGGCCGATGAGGAAGACGCCCTGCGCGCCGTTGCCAATCCATGACCGGGCCCTGACGCCGCCTCTGCGGAACCTCGCCAAACATCCAATCGTGATCGGCCAAGGTTTTGACGCCGCGCCGCGTCTGGTATAGTGCAAGAGCCTGATCAAGGAGGATCACGGGTGCTTCGGTTTGTCGGCAACTTACTTGGCGGGATCTTTGCGATGGTCACGCTGGGGCTGGTCTTTGCAGCGCTGACGCTGGGCGGCATTTTCTACATGTACTCCCGCGACCTGCCCAGCCATGAAAGTCTGGCCCAGCACGCGCCCGCGACGATCAGCCGGATCTATTCCGGTGAGGGCGAGATCATCGACGAATTCGCCAAGGAACGGCGGTTGTTCGTGCCCGCCGAAGACATCCCCGAGCTGGTCAAGAACGCCTTCATCAGCGCCGAGGACAAGAATTTCTACACCCACGCCGGCTATGATGCGCGCGGCATGGTCGCGGCGGTCATCGTCGCGGTGCAGACCCGGGGCGAAAGCCTGCGGGGGGCATCCACCATCACCCAGCAGGTCGCCAAGAACTTCCTGCTCAGCGGCGAACGGCGCGGCACCAAGGGAATCGAGCGCAAGATCAAGGAAATCATTCTGGCTACGCGGCTGGAAGAGGCCCTGCCCAAGGACCGCATTCTTGAGCTTTACCTGAACGAGATCGACCTTGGTCAACGGTCGTTCGGCGTCGCGGCGGCAGCGCAGACCTATTACAACAAGACGCTGGACCAGTTGTCAGCCGGTGAGGCCGCCTATCTGGCCGCCCTGCCAAAGTCCCCCGGCAAGGGCCTGCATCCGGTGCGCGACTATGACCGCGCCGTGGAACGCCGCAACTATGTCCTGCGCGAAATGCTGCAGAACGGCCATATCGACCAGGCGACCTATGACGCCGAAAAGGCCCTGCCGCTGCTGACCGTGCAGAACGGCGATTATGAGGCGTTCCGCGAATCCCTGCCGCCGCGCGACTATTTCACCGACGAGATTCGCCGCCAACTGTCCGGCACCTTTGGTGAGGATGAATTTTTCTCGGGCGGTCTGACTATTCGCGCCACGGTCGATTCCCAGCTGCAAGAGGCCGCCGCCGCCGCCCTGCGTGAGGGGCTGGAGCGTTTTGACCGCGATCAGGGCGTCTGGCGCGGAACCGACCAGACCCTGCCCGCCGAAGTGCTTGGGTCGGAGGACACCTGGCGTCCGGCGCTGGCGGCACTGGAAGTGCCGCGCGACATCGCCAGCTGGTTCCCGGCCGTAGTGCTGTCGGTTGGCGACAGTGACGCCCGCATCGGCATCGACGGTGTGGCCGAAGATGAGGACGGCCATTTCATCCCCGCCGATGACGTGACCTGGGCGCGCAAGCAACTGCCCGATGGCGAGCTTGGCCGAAAGGCCCGCGTCGCGGGCGATCTTCTGGCGGTGGGCGAGGTGGTTCTGGTCCGCGCGATGACCAACGAGGACGGCACCTTCAAGCGCTGGTCCTTGCGGCAAGTGCCGGAAGTGCAGGGCGCCTTCATGGCGATGGACGTGAACACCGGCCGGGTTCTGGCGATGCAGGGCGGGTTTTCCTATCAGGATTCGGTCTTCAACCGCACCACGCAGGCAACACGCCAGCCTGGTTCCAGCTTCAAGCCCTTCGTCTATGCAGCGGCGCTTGACAGCGGTTTCACACCCGCGACCATCGTCGTCGATGCCCCGATCGAAATCGACACGCCTCAGGGGCTTTGGACCCCCAAGAACGCGTCCGGCAAGTTCTACGGCCCCACCCCCCTGCGCACCGGGATCGAGCAAAGCCGCAACCTGATGACCGTGCGGGTCGCGCAGGAAATCGGCATGGAGGTCGTAGCAGGCTATGCCGAACGCTTTGGCGTTTATGACCGGTTGCCGCCGTTCCTTGCCAACTCTTTGGGGTCACAGGAAACCACGCTTTACAAGATGGTCGCCGCCTACGCGATGTTCGCCAATGGCGGCGAGCGGGTTGAGCCGACCCTCGTTGACCGTGTGCAGGACCGCTTTGGCCGCACCGTCTATCGCCATGACCAGCGGGTCTGTCAGGATTGCGCCGATGCGACCTTGGCCGAAGGGCAGGGGGTGCGGATTACCTCGAACCGCGAAAGGGTGATGAACGCGATCACCGCCTATCAGTTGACCTCGATGCTGGAAGGCGTGGTCACGCGCGGCACGGCGGCGGGTATCAACCTGCCGGTGCCGGTCGCGGGCAAGACCGGCACCACAAACGACGCCAAGGATGTCTGGTTCATCGGCTATACCTCGAACATCGTGGCGGGCTGCTACATCGGCTACGACCAGCCGCGCACCATGCCTGGGGCCTCGGGTGGCGGGTTCTGCGGTCCGGTGTTCGAAGATTTCATGAAGGTCGCGATCAAGAAATACGGCGGCGGCCGGTTTGCCGTGCCGCCGGGCGGCTATTTCATCAAGATCGACCGGTTCACCGGCCAGCAACTGCCCGATGACGCGACCGGTGATTATGTCGTGGCCGAATATTTCCGTGACGGCGAAATGCCGATCTTTGGCCTTGGCGCGATGGTTGACGGCGGCTTTGCCATGGGGTCGAACCTGCCCTTGTTCGCCTATGGCGAAAGCGAAGCCGGGGGCGGGGGCGGCACCACTGTCACCACCTCGGACGGCGAAACCGTCGTCGTGCCCGAGAATGCCGATTTCGGCACGGTCTCCTCCGGCGGGCTTTACTGACACCTTCGGGCGGTCCGCACCCTTGCCGGAACGCGGCCAAGGGCTTATGACCGCCCCCGATACCCTTCCATCAGGACCAGGACAGAATGCGCGCCGAAACCGAAAGCAATATCGAAGCGATCGAAAAGACGCTCAAGCTTCTGGCCCAGCGGATGGACTGGGAAACCGCGCCGCACCGGCTGGAAGAGTTCGACGCGATGATCGAAGCGCCGGACCTGTGGAACGACCCCGCCAAAGCGCAAAAGCTGATGCGCGAACGCCAGGGGCTCTTGGATGCGGTGACCGCCTACAAGCAGATTGCGGGCGGGCTGAAAGACAACGTCGAGCTGATCGAGATGGGCGAAGCCGAAGGCGACGCCGAGATCGTCACCGAAGCCGAGGCCGCGCTGACCGATCTGGTCAACCTGGCCGCCGCCAAGGAACTTGAGGCGCTTCTGGACGGCGAGGCTGACGGCAACGACACTTTCCTTGAAATCAACGCCGGGGCCGGTGGCACCGAAAGCTGTGACTGGGCGTCAATGCTGGCGCGAATGTATGTCCGCTGGGCCGAGAAGCGCGGTTTCACGGTCGAACTGCAGTCGGAAAGCGACGGCGACGGCGCGGGGATCAAATCGGCCTCTTACAAGATCTCCGGCAAGAACGCCTATGGCTGGCTGAAGTCCGAGGCCGGGGTGCATCGTCTTGTCCGCATCAGCCCCTATGACAGCGCCGCGCGGCGGCATACCTCGTTCAGTTCAGTCTGGGTTTATCCAGTCGTCGATGACAACATCGAGATCGACGTGCAGGACAAGGACATCCGCATCGACACCTACCGGTCGTCCGGTGCCGGCGGCCAGCACGTCAACAAGACCGACTCGGCGGTGCGCATCACGCACTTTCCGTCCGGGATCGTGGTCACATCCAGCTTGAAATCGCAGCATCAGAACCGCGACATCGCGATGAAAGCGCTGAAATCGCGGCTCTATCAGCAGGAAATGGACAAGCGGAACGCCGCAATCAACGAAGCCCATGAAAGCAAGGGCGACGCGGGCTGGGGCAACCAGATCAGGTCTTACGTCCTGCAGCCCTACCAGATGGTCAAGGACCTGCGGACGGGGCACGAGACGTCGGATACCGCCGGCACGCTGAACGGCGACCTTGATGGGTTCATGGCCGCGACCCTTGCGTTGCAAGCCTCAGGCACAAAGCGCGGCGATTTCGCCGATGTGGATTGATCAAGGTCAAAGCGCGACCCGGTTAGCGCCGACTAGCCTTGCCAGATGACTGACACCCAGCCGTCCAGCGTCCCTGAAATCAACGAGGTCGACTTTTCCGACCTGCGCGCCAGCCTGGCGGCGGGCTGGCAGGACTTTCGCCGCGCGCCGGTGATGGGGCTGGCGTTTTCCGCCGTCTATGTCCTTGGCGGCTGGCTGATCCTGTGGGCGATGACCGCCAGCGGTCAGGTCTGGTGGACCCTGCCCGCAAGTGCCGGGTTTCCCATCCTTGGCCCCTTCATCGCCTGCGGCTACTATGAGATTTCGCGGCGGCTGGAAGCGGGCGAGCCTCTGACCGTGAGGGCGGTCTTCGGCGTGATCTTCCGGCAGAAGGATCGGCAGATTCCGGCGATGGCGGCGGTGATCGTGGTCTATTTCCTGTTCTGGAATTTTCTGTCGCACATGATCTTTGCGCTGTTTCTGGGCAATGCGACGATGACCAACGTGTCCTCGTCTGTGGCGGTGTTCCTGTCGTCGCAAGGGTTGATCATGCTGGCCTTTGGCACCGCGGTCGGGGCCGGGTTTGCCGTCCTTTTGTTTTGCTTGACTGTCGTCAGCCTGCCGCTGCTTCTGGACCGCGATGTGGATTTCGTGACCGCGATGCTGACCAGTTTCGCGCTGGTCCAGGAAAATCTCCGGGTGATGCTGGCCTGGGGCGCGTTGATTGCCGTTGCCCTTTTCGCTGGCATGCTGCCGGGGTTTCTGGGGCTGTTCGTGGTTCTGCCGCTGTTTGGTCATTCAAGCTGGCATCTTTACCGCCGCGCCGTTACCTGAAACGTGGAGTCGTCATGGCCAGAACGGCCGCCAGCGCCGCCATGGCCGCTGCAATCGCGGTCACTGCCGCAAAGCCCGCGCCGGAGGCGGCCAGATGGGCGGCACCGGTGCCTGCAGCCCCGAACCCCGGACCCTCCGGCCCATAGGCCCAGGCCGCCGCCCGGCCCAGTAAAGCCACCGCAATCAGCGCCGCCACCCGCGCCACCGCGTTGTTGATCCCCGAGGCCGCACCTTTTTCTTCCGGTCCGGCGGCCCGCATGACGGCGGCGGTCAGGGGGGCCACCACCAGCCCCAGCCCCGCACCGGCCAGCACCATGCAAGGCAGCACCCGGCCCCAGAAATCTCCGGTCCCACCCGACAAAGCCAGCCCGGCATAGGCCAGCGCCACCATCGCAGACCCTGCGGCCATCAGGGGGCCCGGCCCGTAGCGATCCGCCCAGCGACCAGCCGGGGCCGACAGCACCGCGATCAGCACCGAGGTCGGCAGGTAAGCCGCTGTCACCTCCAGCGCCGTGACGCTCCAGGACGAGACCGCGACCATCGGCAGGTAGAACATCACCCCGCTAAGGGCAAAATACAGCGTCAGGGTCACCAGATTGGTCAGCGCAAACAGCGGGTTGCGAAACAGACTCAGCCGGATCATCGGGGCGGCGCAGACCGCCTCCCAGGTCAGGAAGGCAGCCAAAAGGCCTATGACCAACAGCCACAGGAACGGGCTTGCCCCCGGCTCGGTCAAGGTCCAGGCCATGAGGCCCAACCCGACCGAGGCCAGTGCCCCGCCGACAAGATCGACCCTGACTCCGGGGCGACCTTGATCCCCGGTGGCGCGGCGCCGGACCAGCCACAGCGCCGCCAGCCCTAGCGGCAGGTTCAGCCCGAAGATCAGCCGCCAGCCAAGCTCGCCGCCGCTGGTGATCAGGACGCCGCCGATCACCGGACCCAGCGCGGTGGTCATCGTCGATGCCGCCGCCCAAAGCCCAAGCGCGCGGCCCTGCTCTTGCGCCGGATAGGCCCGCGACACCATCGCCATCGACCCCGGCACCATCAGCGCCGCCCCGATCCCCTTGATCGCGCGAGCGGCTATCATCAGACCTGCGTCCCCGGCAAAGGCGCAGCCGACCGACCCGGCGGCAAAGATCCAGATGCCGATGGCAAAGACCCGCGCGATGCCGAAACGGTCGCCCAAAGCGCCGCCGACCAGCACCAGTGCGGACAGGGTCAGAAGATAGGCCGCGTTGATCCATTGCGCTTGCGTGAGGGTCGCCCCCAGCGCCTCGCGCATCGCGGGCATGGCAATCGCCGTCACCGACATGTCGATGAACCCCATCGACGAGGCAAGGACCGCCGCACAAAGAATCCGCCTGCGATCCTCGGGCGCGCAAAAGACAGCGGGCACCAAGGTGTCCCCTGATGCCCGCGCATTGGTCATGGTGGCTGGATCAGCTTTCGGCGGCAGGTGCCGGGGCCGCTGCCGGGGCGGCGGTCTCCAGACGCATCGCACCTGGGGCCGGGCGACCGGTCGACAGCGGGTCTTCCTGACGCTGGACCGAGCCTTCGAAATGCGCACCCGATTCGATGGCGATCGTCTTGTGGATGATGTCGCCTTCGACCCGCGCGGTCGAGGTCAGGCGGACCTTCAGCCCACGCACCCGGCCGATCACCCGGCCATTGACGACGATGTCGTCGGCGACAATCTCGCCGCGCACGGTGGCGCTTTCGCCGACGGTCAGAAGATGGGCGCGGATATCGCCTTCGACAGTGCCTTCGACCTGGATGTCACCGGTGGTGCGCAGGTTGCCGACCACGGTCAGGTCCGACGAAAGGACCGATGAGGTGGCCTTGCCCTTGGGCGCCGATGGCGTGAAGTCCATGCTGGGTTTCGTCATCGGGGCCTCCGGGGCTTTGGTGGTGTCTGCCTCGGCTTTGGAGCCCGGCTCGTTGATGCGGCTTTTAGAAAACATTCTTCGCTGCCTTTATGAAGGTCATCGGGTCCACCGGGGTTCCGCTCAGGTGGATCTCGTAGTGGAGATGCGTGCCGGTCGACCGGCCTGTGTTGCCCATATCACCGATCCGGTCGCCACGCGATACCCTTTGTCCGACCTCGACCCGGACTTTGCTCATGTGGCCGTAAAGGGTTTCGATTCCGAAATCGTGGCGGATCTGGACCATCAGGCCATAGCCCGACTTCGCGCCGGCATTGGTGACAGTGCCATCGGCGGTGGCATAGATCGGCGTGCCGCTGGAGCCCGCCATGTCGGTGCCTTCGTGCATCCGGGTGCCAGCACCTTTGGGGTCGCGGCGATAGCCAAAGCCGCTGGTCCAGCGAAAGTTGTCTTTGACCGGCATCGAGAACGGCAGTTTGAACGCGGCGATCTTGTAAAGGTTCATCCGGTCCAGCCCGGCCAGAATGGTATTGGCGCGCAGTTCCTCGGCGGTCAGAGCGCCACCCGTGGCCGACATGGATATCGGCGTCAGCGGCCCGCCCTGCCCGGAATAGCCCGAGCGGACCGAATCAAGCAATTCCTCCGGCTCCATGCCCGCCTCGCGGAACATGTTGTCCAGTGGCTCCATCGACACGGTGACCGCCTCTTCCAGCTTGGCGAAGATCACGTCGTTGCGCTGTTCCAGACTGCGCTTGGCTTCGGCGATAAGCTGGGTTTCCTCACGCGCTGCGTCGGCTTCGGCCAGCATCGCGTCACGTTCCTCGGCGGTATCGCCCAAGGCGCCGGTCATGATTTCCAGCGTCGCCATGGCGTCGCGAACGCGGCCCACCTCGGTCGACCCACCGGCCTGTTCGGTTAGCGCGGTGACCATCCGGTCAGTCTCAACCCGAGCCTCGTCGCGTTCCTTGATAGTGCGGCGCAGGGTTTCCTGAATGGCATCGACGCCGGTTTCCAGTTCACGCCGCCGGTCTTCTGACGCCAGCAGCCGTTCCTGCATTTCGGACACCTGCGCCAGTGCCACGTTGAAACGGGCTTGCGCTCGGGCGGCCTCATCCACCCGCAGGTCGCGGTCCGAAGACAAGGCGTTCAGCCGTTCTTCATACAGCGCCAGTTGGCGGACCGATTGTTCGCGTGCCGACCCCGCACCGATGCTGTCCATCATGATCAGCGCCGTGGCAACGATGGTCCAGGCAAGCGCAAGGGTGCCCCCGGCAAGGGCGATGATCTGGGTGCCTGAACGCAAGCGGATGAACCGGGTCTCGATATCGGATTTCAGATACAGCCGCTGTTCGGGAAAGTGCCGTTCAAGCGTCTGATGAAACCGATAGGCAAGGCGGTTCAGCACGTCAGTGTCACCCGGGGTTCTGGCCAAGCAGGCCGATTGTCCGACTTTCGCGAAGGTTGTGCGACTGGCGGTGCCAACTGATTAGACAGCCTGTTTCAGTCCCGCAACATTTTTGACCGGCATCAGAGTTTTTCCGCGTGGGACAAGGTGTTTATCGGCAAGAAATTGCCTATTCGCGCGGGCTTTCGGGCAAGGGTTCGGTCAGGGGCCAGTAGAAATCCGGGGGCAGGCCTGCATCGGCGCGCTTGGCCTCGTTGAAGGGCGGTTTCAGCGTGCCATGGAAGTATTGGCGGACAAGGGCATGGAACACCTCTTTCGGGTCGCTGCCATCGCGGCCGCACAGCCAGTTGAACCATTTCGAGCCGTAAGCGACATGCGCGACCTCTTCAGCATAGATCACCTCCAGCGCCTCGACCGCCTGTGTGGTCCCGGCATTGCGGAAAATCTCGATCATGCCGGGGGTTACATCCAGCCCGCGGGCCTCCAGCACCATGGGCACCACCGCCAGGCGCCCATGCAGGTCGCCTGCCGTATCTTCGGCCGCGCGCCACATGCCTGCATGGGCGGGCAGGGCACCGTAATGGCTGCCAAGTGCCTCAAGACAATCCGACACCAAATTGAAATGCTTGGCTTCTTCGTCTGCGGCCTTGACCCAGTCGTCATAGAATCCCAAAGGCATCGGCAGATGAGCAAAGCGGGCGATGATGTCCCAATGCAGATCGACCGCGTTCAGTTCGATATGCGCCACCGCATGCAGAAGGGCGATGCGCCCGATCGGTGAGGTGACGCGTCGCCGTGGCACGTCGCGTGGCGACAGCAGTTCGGGCCGGGCCGGGCGCGCGGGCTGGTCGGGCGGCAAGGCGTTGCCGATGGGCGGGGGAGTTCCCGCCGCCCGCGCCGCAAACCAGTCTGCCGCATGTTGCCTGCCCAGCGCGGTCTTGGCCCGGCCATCGGCGGTGGTCAGCACCTCGACCGCCATGTCTGTCAGGCTTTGCATCGCTTTCTCCGCCAGGTTCCGCCCTGCCGACCCCCTATGTCACATCGCCTGCACGGCAGCCAGAACCTCGGCTGCATGGCCCTTGACCCGGTCAACCTGCCAGCGCCGCAAGACAACGCCATCGCCGCCGATCAGCAGCGTTCCCCGCAGAACGCCCTGCACCTGTTTGCCGAAGAACAGCTTTTCGCCAAAGAGGCCCCAATCCTCCATCACCTGCCCGCCGTGGTCGGACAAAAGCGGCAGCCGGATCTCCTGTTTGGCGGCAAAGCGGACATGTGACCGGACCGGGTCCTTCGACAGGCCCAGCACCGCGACGCCCAAAGCCTGAAACTGCGGCAGAAGCGCGTCGAAATCCATGATCGCATTGGTGCAGGTCGGGGTGCCATCCTTGCCATAAGCGAACAGCACCACCGGTTGCGGGCGCAGGGCCGACAGGGTGACAGTGCCGCCATCGCTGGCGAGCAGGGTGAAATCGGGGGCGGCCATTCCGGGTTCAATCATGGGCATCTCCTTGCCGGGTTGCGGGGCTTTGCGGGAATGTGCTTCCCATCGCGGGGCCTTCGGGCGAATATATAGACGGGGATGCAAGGTTCTCCACCCGAGACTGGGTGGTGGGATCAGATGCAACAGAATTGGCCGCAAAAGGGGCGCGCAGGCAAAGATGCAGGACGCAGCGGCGGACCAGAGGATCGGGACACCGGCTGCAGAACCACCTTTGGGTGGGCAGGAGCCTACGCCGGTCGCATCTGCCCGGGTTCGGCAGCCGCGCCGGTCACACCGGGCGCGGCTTAGCCTGACGGCCATTCTGGTCTTTGTCCTGCTGGCGCTTGGCTTTGGCTATCTGACGCTGGCATACACCGGCAAGACTGTGCAGCTCCCGGTCCTTGCGGTCGCAGAGGTCGAAACCCGGCTGAACGCGGGCCTTGTCGGCAGCAGCCTGCCCCCCGGCGCGGCGGTGGCTCTTGGCGCAGTCGAGTTTTCGGTGGACGCAAGCTTTGTGCCCCGTTTTCGGCTGGCCGACATCCGGCTGCTTGACGTGCAGGGCCGGTCGCTTCTGACCCTTCCCGAAGCCGAGATCACCCTTGACCCGCGCGCGCTGATGTCCGGTCAACTCCGCCTCGGGTCGGTCCGGCTGATCGGCGCGCGGCTGGCGGTGCGCCGTGACCGCGATGGGCGGCTGGACCTGCAGTTCGGCGGGGCCAATGACAGCGCGGGGCCGCAGAACCTTGGTGAGATGCTGGGCATCGCCGAAGCAACGCTTGCAGCTCCCGCCCTGTCCAGCCTGACGGTTATCGAGGCCGAGGGCCTGACCCTGACCCTGACGGACGAGCGGGCCGCGCGAACCTGGCAGGTTGGCGACGGGCGGCTGGTGATCGAGAATCGTCCCGATGCCATTGTTGCCGAATTAGGCCTGACGCTGCTGGATGGCGAAGCCCCGGCGCAGGCGAACCTCAAGGTCGTGGTGACCAAGGGCGGCGGTGCGGCGCGGCTGGCGGCGCGGATTGATACCATCGCTTCGGGTGATCTGGCGGCACTGGCCCCGCCGCTGGCCTGGCTTTCGGCGGTCAAAGCGCCGATTTCGGGGCAGCTTGTCGCCAACATCTCGGAAGATGGCTTCATATCCGGCCTCTCGGCGGACCTTGCCTTTGCGGCGGGCAGCATCTCGCCCGGCAAGGACGCGCGCCCCATTGGCTTTGACGCGGCTGACATGTCGCTCAGCTATGACCCGGTGACGGCGCGGTTGACCCTGACCGACCTGACTGTGGAAAGCACCACCCTGCGGCTGCGTGCCAAGGGGCATGGCGACCTTCTGGCGGCGGACGGCGGGCCTGCGGCCTCGGGCGATCTGCCGCAAAGCGTTCTGGCCCAGATGACCTTTTCGCAGGTGATGATCGACCCCGACGGTCAGTTCACCGAGCCGGTGCGCTTTGGCGAAGGGGCGCTGGACTTGCGGCTTTATCTGGCCCCGTTCCGGCTGGAGATCGGCCAATTGGCGCTGGCCGAAGGCGACGAGAGGTTGCTTTTGTCCGGTGCCCTGACCGCAGGTGACGGAGGCTGGGACGGGGCGCTGGATGTCCAGTTGAACCAGATCGCCGCTGACCGGCTTTTGAAGGTCTGGCCGATGTCGGTGGTGGCGAAAACCCGGGTCTGGTTTGCCGACAATGTCGGGCAGGGCCTGATGTATAACGTCCGCGCGGCCCTGCGGCTGAAGCCGGGGGGCCAGCCGCAGTTCAGCCTTGGCTATGAATTCGCCAATACCGATGTCCGGCTGGTGCGCACCCTGCCGCGGGTCATTGACGCCCGCGGCCATGCGACATTTGAGAACAGGACCTATACAGTATCCCTGAACAAGGGTCACCTCATTGCCCCCGAAGGCGGGCAGATCGACGTCGACGGCAGCGTGTTCCAGATCCTCGACATCACCGAGCGTCCGGCCAATGTTAAGATCGACCTGATCTCGTCGTCCAGCCTGACCGCCACCCTGTCGCTTCTGGACCAGGAGCCGTTCAGCTTTTTCTCGAAAGCCGGGCAACCGGTCAACCTTGGCGATGGCCGGGCTATGCTGACAACGACGCTGAAGATGCCGCTGAAGCCAAAGGTCGGGCTGGACGAGGTTAGCTTTGTCGTCGCCGGGCGGATCGTCGACTTTACCTCACCCTCGCTGGTTCCGGGGCGGATCCTGACCGCACCCGAGGTGTCCGTGGCGGTCGACAACGAAGGCTTGCAGCTTGGTGGTGTCGGAATGCTGGACCTGCTGCCGGTCGATCTGACCTATCTGCAAGGCTTTGGTTCCGAACAGAAAGGCCGCGCGCGGATCAACGGCACAGTGATGCTGTCGGACGCGGCCCTGCGCAATCTTGGGGTGGAACTGCCCGAGGGGGCGATCACCGGCGAAGGCCCCGCTGCCATCGACATCGCCTTGGTCAAGGACCTGCCGCCGCAGTTGACGCTGACCTCGAACCTTGTTGGGCTGGCGTTGCGGATGGACGCGCTTGGCTGGTCGAAGGCGGCCAAGACCAAGGGGGCCTTGGACCTTGAGGCGCGGCTGGCGCGCGAACCGGTGGTCGAACGGATGTCCCTGTCGGCTCCCGGACTGGACGTCGAAGGCCGCATCACCACGCTTGAGGGTGGCGGTTTGGCCGAGGCGCGGTTTTCCCGGGTCCGGGCGGGCGACTGGCTGGACGGGCCAGTGGTTCTGACCGGCAATGGCACCGGGCGGGCCTTTGATGTCAGCGTTACCGGCGGCACGATTGACATGCGGGCGATGCCGGGCGGCAAGGGCGGTCCGGCGGGCGGCCCCGTCACGCTGGCGCTGGACGGGCTGCGCATATCCGAAGGCATCACCCTGACCGGCTTTCGCGGCGATTTTGGCGGCAAGGGTGGACTGAACGGCACCTTTACCGCCGGGATCAACGGCAAGGCCGAAATCAACGGTGTCGTCGCCCCGGCCAAGGGGGGAAGTGCGATCCGCATCACCTCGGACAACGCAGGCGCGGTCATGGCCGCCGCTGGCATCTTCGATCAGGGCAGGGGCGGCACCTTGGACCTGAAACTGACCCCGCGCGGGCCGGAAGGTGAATACAACGGCAAAGCTACCTTCAGCCGGATGCGCATTCAGGGGGCCCCGGCGCTGGCCGAACTGTTGTCAGCGGTGTCCATCGTTGGCCTTTTGGAGCAGATGAACGGCGAAGGGCTTGCCTTTAACAATGGCGAGGTTGATTTCATCCTGACGCCTAATGCAGTCGAGATCACCAAGGGATCGGCTGTGGGCGCGTCCTTGGGGATTTCCTTCGCCGGGCTATATCTGTCGGGCAGCGGGGCGATTGACTTGCAAGGGGTGATTTCGCCGATCTATCTGGTCAACGGCATCGGCCAGATCTTCAGCAAGAAGGGCGAGGGGCTGTTCGGCTTCAACTACAGGCTGACCGGAACCACCGATGACCCGAATGTATCGGTCAACCCGTTGTCAGTCCTGACGCCCGGCATGTTCCGCGAGATTTTCCGGCAAGCCCCGCCGAACCTGCAGGATGCAAGTGAATGAAGCTGGCCGATTTCGACTTTGACCTGCCCGAGGCGCTGATCGCCACAAGGCCCGCCCGACCCCGCACTTCGGCGCGGCTGTTACTGGCCGAAGGCGACCTGATCAGCGACCGCAAGGTCAGCGATCTGACCGACATCTTCCGCCCCGGCGACCGGCTGGTGCTGAACAACACCCGCGTCATCCCGGCCCGCCTTTTCGGCACCCGCGCGCGGGGCGAGGCGGTGGCAAAGATCGAGATCACGCTTCTGGACCCTGCCCCGCAAGGCTGGCGGGCGCTGGCCAAACCCTTGCGCAAGGTGAACGAAGGCGAGGTGATCCACTTTTCCGACCGGCTGTCCGCCACCGTCGCGTCGAAGACGGCAACCGACCTGACGCTGGCCTTCAACCTGACCGGTGCCGATTTCGACGCCGCCTTGGCCGAAGCCGGGGTTATGCCCCTGCCGCCCTACATCGCCGCCAAGCGCCCCGCTGATGATCAGGACCGCAGCGATTACCAGACCGTCTTTGCTCGCCATGCGGGGGCGGTTGCAGCCCCCACCGCCAGCCTGCATTTCGATGCAGACCTGTTGCAGGCGCTGGCCGACAAGGGGGTCACCTTTACCGAAGTCACCCTGCATGTTGGTGCTGGCACCTTCCTGCCGGTCAAGGTCGAGGACGTGACCACCCACCGCATGCATGCCGAATGGGGGCAGGTGACTGCCCGCGCCGCCGAGGAAATCAACGCGACCAGACGGGCAGGGGGCAGGGTAATCCCGGTCGGCACCACCGCGCTGCGTCTGATCGAAAGTGCGGCCAGCCCCGACGGCACCCTGCAACCTTGGGAGGGGGCCACCGACATCTTCATCTATCCCGGCTACCGGTTCCGGGTGACCGATGCGCTGATGACCAACTTTCACCTGCCGAAATCGACACTTGTCATGCTGGTCGCAGCGCTGATGGGCGAGACGCGGATCAAGGCGATCTATGACCATGCCATCACCACCGGCTACCGGTTCTTTTCCTACGGCGACAGCTCGCTTTTGATCCCGGAAAGGCCGCAGACATGAGCTATTTTGCCCTGAAAGCCATCTTGTCGGGCCTGATCATCGCCCTGATATCCGAGATCGCCCGCCGCAGCCCCGGCTTTGCCGCCCTCGTCGCGTCCTTGCCGCTGGTGTCGATCCTTGGGATGATCTGGCTTTGGCGCGATACCGGCGACACGGCGCGGATTGCGTCGCATGCTGAGGCGACGTTCTGGTATGTCCTGCCGTCGATGCCGATGTTTCTGGTGATGCCGTGGCTGATCCGGTCGGGTCTGGGCTTCTGGCCGTCGCTTGGCCTTGGTTGTGTGCTGACCATCCTCCTCTATGCTTTGCTTATCTGGCTTGCCCCCCGCTTCAACCTGCCGCTTTGAAAGCTCCCCGATGCTGAAAGTCATGCTTACCTCCTGGCCACTTTTGATGGGCGTCATGCTCCTGATGGTCGGCAACGGCGTTCAGGGCACGCTGCTGGGTATCCGCGGCAATACCGAGGGGTTTTCGACCTATCAGCTGTCCTATGTCATGTCGGCCTATTTCCTGGGCTTCCTGTTCGGGTCACTGGTGGCACCGCAGATGATCCGAAAGGTCGGCCATGTCCGGGTCTTTGCCGCGCTGGGGTCGTTCATTTCGGCCATTCTCGTGATCTACCCGGTCTATCCCGACTGGATCGTCTGGACAGTGTTGCGGGTCATGGCGGGGTTCTGCTTTTCCGGCATCTACATCACGGCGGAAAGTTGGATCAACAACACTGCCAGCAACGAGACGCGCGGTCAGGCGCTGTCAGCCTACATGATCGTGCAGATGCTGGGGATAATCGCCAGCCAAGTGCTGATGAACCTGCCCGATTCCACCGGCTTTGCGCTGTTCATCATCCCGTCGGTGCTGGTGTCACTGGCCTTCATGCCGATCCTTCTGGCGCCAACGCCCGCACCCGCCTTTGACAGCACAAGGCGCATATCCTTTGGCCGGCTGTTTCGCCTGTCGCCGCTTGGCTGCGCCGGGATGCTGCTGACCGGAGGCGTGTTTTCCGCGATGTTCGGCATGGCCTCGGTCTGGGGCGCGCAAGTGGGGCTGGACGTGCGGGATATCTCGATCTTCGTCGGCAGCCTTTATGTCGGCGGGCTTGTCCTGCAATATCCGATCGGTTGGGCCTCGGACCGGCTTGACCGGCGGATGCTGATCATGGGGCTGTCGACTGTGGCCGCCATCACCATGCTGGTCGCTGCCTTCGTGCCCTTGCCATTCACCGCGCTGATCGGGGTGGCGGTAATCCTTGGCGGCATCACCAACCCGGTCTATGCCCTGCTTATCGCCCATACCAACGACTTTCTCCAGCGTGAGCAGATGGCTGGGGCTTCGGCCGGGCTGATCTTCCTGAACGGCTTTGGCGCAATTTTCGGTCCGATCATCACCGGCTGGATGATGGAGACGGTCGGTCCCGGCGGTTTTTTCCTCTTCATCGGCATCCTGTTCGTGGCCCTTGCCGGCTATGCGCTGTACCGGATGACCCGCCGCGCGGCCCCTGCGATGTCGGGCGCATTCCGGGGCGTGTCGCCGGGGGCTTCGTCCTTGGCAGTTGATGCGGTGCTGGAAAAGGGTCACGACGTACGGACTTGATATCGCCGGTTGCAGCGGCCGCGTTTCCCTGCAACGCTGACGTTCAACAGGGAGGCTGCCATGTCCGATCCGGTCGAGGTTCTGGAATTCTGGATCGGCGAGATCGGTCCCAAGGGCTGGTATGCCGGCGGCGCGGACATCGACACCGCCTGCCGCGAGCGTTTCGCCGACCTCTGGCAGGCGGTGCATGACGGCGGGCTTGACCACTGGGTCGACGGCACCGTCGGCACGCTGGCCTTTCTGATCCTGACCGACCAGATCCCGCGCAACATCCACCGCAATTCCGCGCTGGCCTTTGCCACCGACGCCATGGCCCGCGTCGCCGCCCGGCAGGCCGTGGCCATGGGCTGGGACTTGAACGCCCCGGAACCCGAGCGCCAGTTCTTCTACATGCCGTTTGAACACTCTGAAGACCCCGCCGATCAGGCGCTTGCCGTCGAATACCTGACCGAACGGATGCCCAGCTCGCCCGATCTGGGCTTGCACGCCCGCGCACATGCCGAAGTGATCCGCCGCTACGGCCGCTTTCCGACCCGGAACCTTGCGCTTGGGCGCGTCTCAAGCCCGGAAGAACAGGCCTATCTGGATCAGGGCGGTTACATGGCGGTGGTGAACGCCCTGCGGTCCAGCCATGCGCCGGACGCATAGAGCCACGGCAAAGCCTGCGTTGCTTGAAATATTAAAGTGGTTTAAGGGCAAACTACTTTTTCCAGGGAGGGAATAATGGCGGACCATAGCTTTGATGTCGTGGTAATCGGTGCCGGTCCGGGGGGCTATGTCGCCGCCATCCGCGCCAGCCAGTTGGGCCAAAAGGTCGCCATTGTCGAACGTGAAAATCTGGGCGGCATCTGCCTGAACTGGGGCTGCATCCCGACCAAGGCGCTGCTCCGGTCAGCCGAAGTGTTCCACCTGATGCACCGCGCGAAAGAGTTTGGCCTTGCAGCCACCGGCGTCAGCTTTGACCTTCCCGCCGTCGTGGCCCGCAGCCGTGGCGTGGCCAAACAACTGTCGGGCGGCATCGGCCACCTGATGAAAAAGCATAAAGTGACCGTCTTCATGGGCAGCGCGACCTTGCCGGCCAAGGGGAAGGTTTCGGTCAAGACCGAAAAGGGCACCGATACCCTGACGGCGAAGTCGATCATCCTTGCCACCGGAGCGCGCGCGCGCGAACTGCCGGGGCTGGAGGCCGACGGCGATCTGGTCTGGTCCTACCGCCATGCATTGGTCGCGACTCGGATGCCAAAAAAGCTGCTGGTGATCGGCTCGGGCGCCATCGGCATTGAATTTGCCAGCTTCTTCAACACGCTTGGCGCGGATACGACAGTCGTCGAAGTGATGGACCGCATTCTACCGGTTGAGGACGCCGAAATCGCCGCTTTTGCCAAGAAAAGCTTCCTCAAGCAGGGAATGAAGATCCTGGAAAAGGCGGCGGTCAAGAAACTTGACCGCAAGCCCGGGGTTGGCGTGACCGCCCATATCGAACAGGACGGCAAGATCACGACTCAAGGCTTCGACACTGTCATCTCTGCCGTCGGCATCGTCGGCAACGTCGAAGGCCTGGGTCTCGAAGCCCTTGGCGTCAAGATCGACCGCACCCATGTCGTGACCGATGAATTCTGCCGCACCGGCGTTGACGGGCTTTACGCCATCGGCGACATCGCGGGCGCACCGTGGCTTGCGCACAAGGCCAGCCACGAAGGCGTCATGGTCGCCGAATTGATCGCGGGCGGCCACCCGCACCCCATCAAGCCAGGTTCGATCGCTGGCTGCACCTATTGCCACCCCCAGATCGCCTCCGTCGGCCTGACCGAGGCGAAGGCCAAAGAGGCTGGTCACACCATCAAGGTCGGCCGCTTCCCCTTCATCGGCAACGGCAAGGCGATTGCGCTTGGCGAATCCGAAGGCATGATCAAGACCATCTTCGACGCCAAGACGGGCGAGCTTCTGGGCGCCCACATGATCGGTGCCGAAGTCACCGAGTTGATCCAAGGCTACGTCATCGGCCGCGCGTTGGAGACGACCGAGGAAGACCTGATGAACACCGTCTTCCCGCATCCGACCCTGTCCGAGATGATGCACGAATCCGTTCTCGACGCCTACGTTCGCGCGCTGCATATCTGAAACTTCGGCGTTTGCTCTTTTCAAAAATACTCCCGCCGGAGGCACCTTCGGCACCACTGGCGGGACGCTGCAGGACCGGCTAACAAGCCTCATGCGCACCAGCCCGATGATCCTTGTTGTCCTTCTGTGGTGCGCCGGCCTTGGGGCTGCGGCCCAGTTCGGCAAGATCTCCATCCTCTTTGAAACTCTCCGCGCCAGCTATGGTGCGAATGGCGAGGTCGCCCTTGGCCTCGTCGTCTCCATCGTCGGCATGGTCGGGCTGATCTTCGGCACCACGGCGGGGCTTTTGGTCGCCCGCATCGGTCCGCGCCGGGCGATTGTGGCCGCCCTTCTGGCCGGGGCCGCGATGTCGGCCTTGCAAAGCCTGATGCCCGCCTATCCGCTGATGCTGGCCAGCCGCATTGTTGAGGGCGCGTCGCATCTGGCCATCGTTGTCGTCGGCCCGACGATGATCGCCACCCTTGCCCCCGAGGCGCGCAGACCGCTCGCGATGACGCTGTGGTCCAGCTTTTTCGGCGTGACCTACACCGTCCTCGCGCTGATCGGCCCCTACGCCACACCGACCGGCCTGTTCCTCGGCCATGCCGCCTACATGTCCGCGCTGGCTGCGATCCTGGCCGCCACTTTGCCACCCGATCCGCGCCGGCCGCCAGCACCCTTGGGCAACCTTCTGAAACAACACGCCGAAATCTACGCCTCCCCCCGGCTGGCTGCGCCTGCAATGGGGTTTTGCTGCTATACCTTTCTTTATGTCGCCGTCCTGACCCTGCTGCCACCAGAAACCCCCGCCACCCAGCGCGCGCTTATTGCGGCAGGGATGCCGCTCGTCTCTATCGCGGTGTCGCTGACGCTGGGGGTGCGCCTTTTGCGCCACATGTCGGCGGTCCGGCTGGTGCAATGGGGCTATGCGGCGGCGGTTCCCGGCTTTCTCTTGCTATGGGCTTTGTGGGGCAACGGGGCCGGGATGGTGGCGGGAGGGTTCTTGCTGTCAGCCGCCCTTGGCATCGTTCAGGGAGCCAGCTTTTCGTCGATCCCCGAGTTGAACCAGACCCCCGAAGACCGCGCCCGCGCCGCCGGGGCGGTGGCGCAGCTTGGCAACCTTGGCACCACCACCGGCACCCCGGTCCTTGCCGCCATTCTGGCCAGCGCCGGGCCTGCGGGTCTGGCCGTGGCGGCGACCGTCCTTTGCGGCATTGGAATTGCCGTCCACGCCCTGCAACGGGCGCGGCGTGCCGGTCAGTAGGGCACGACCTTGCCGCCGCCTGCCGCCCAATCGCGCAGACCGCCAAGGTTGCTGACCGGGGCATAGCCCAACCGGGTCAGCACATCGGCAGCCATCCCGGACCGCCCACCGGATGCGCAATAGACCGCAACCGGCAGGCCCGGTTGCAGCAGGTTGCCCGGCTGTTTCGGGTCGGCCTTCAACGGCAGAAGCGACAAGGGAATGACCAGCGCCCCTTCGGCCTTGCCCGAGGCTTTGACCTCGGCAATCTCGCGGACGTCGATCAGCCGCATCTGACCAAGTGCGACCTTCGCGGCCACGTCGGAAACCGTGGGCCGATTTTTGGGGGCAGGGGAACGGAAAATGGAAAGCATCGGGGCACCTCTGTTTGATCCAACACCTATATAGCTTGGAAGGTGACAATACAATAGCGATTGCAGTTGACTGAACTGTTCACTATCCGTTCACAATTTCCGGTTGGAGACTCAGCCGATCCGTCTTATGTCTTGCCGGTCAAGCGGGGTTAACCATGGCCGAACAGAAGTTCATCGAAGTGCGGGGCGCGCGTGAGCACAACCTCAAGAATGTGGATGTCAACATTCCGCGCGACCAGTTGGTGGTGATCACCGGGCTGTCGGGGTCGGGGAAATCGTCGCTTGCGTTCGATACAATCTATGCCGAAGGCCAGCGCCGCTATGTCGAAAGTCTGTCGGCCTATGCCCGGCAATTCCTTGACATGATGGGCAAACCTGACGTCGACCATATCTCGGGCCTGTCGCCCGCGATTTCCATAGAACAGAAGACCACCTCGAAAAACCCCCGGTCCACGGTCGGCACCGTCACCGAAATCTACGACTACCTGCGACTGTTGTTCGCCCGTGTCGGCACGCCGTTTTCCCCCGCCACCGGCCTGCCGATCACCGCGATGCAGGTGCAGGACATGGTAGACGCGGTGATGGCCATGCCCGAGGGCACCCGCGCCTACCTGCTGGCCCCGATCATCCGCGACCGCAAAGGTGAATATAAAAAGGAATTTCTTGACCTGCGAAAGCAGGGCTTCCAGCGCGTCAAGGTCAACGGCACCTTCCACGAGCTTGAGGAGCCTCCGGTTCTGGACAAGAAATTCCGGCACAACATCGACGTGGTGGTCGACCGGATTGTGGTCAAGGAGGGGATCGAGACGCGGTTGGCCGACAGCTTCCGGACCGCCCTGAACCTTGCCGACGGCATCGCGGTGATCGAAATGGCCGAGGGCCCCCCCAATTCGGAAGATGCGCCTCCCCGCATCACCTATTCCGAAAAATTCGCCTGCCCCGTCAGTGGCTTCACCATCGCCGAGATCGAGCCGCGCCTCTTTTCCTTCAACGCCCCCTTCGGTGCCTGCCCGGTCTGCGACGGGCTGGGGATGGAGCTGTTCTTCGACGAACGCCTTGTCGTCCCCGACCAGAACCTGACCCTGATGCAAGGCGCGCTGGCCCCTTGGGCCAAGTCGAAATCCCCCTACCTGACCCAGACGATGGAGGCCTTGTCCAAGCATTATGGCTTCAACTTGAAAGCCAAATGGAAGGACCTGCCCGACAGCGTGAAATCGCTGTTCCTGCAAGGGTCAAAGGGCGAGGAGATCGACTTTCGCTATGACGAAGGCGGTCGCGTCTATCAGGTCAAGCGCGTCTATGAGGGGATCATCCCCAACATGGAACGCCGCTACCGCGAGACGGATTCGGCGTGGTCCCGTGAGGAGATGGAACGT
>CAIXBE010000005.1 GCA_903917595.1 uncultured Rhodobacterales bacterium | reverse complement strand
TTCCGGGTCCTCCCTGTCCTTTTCCCGACCTCCGCGCGTCATGGCGGCGTGTCCCGAGGCCTGCGATCAGGCCTCGGCCTCCACGTCTTCGGGGGCGTCTTCTTCCGGCTTTTCCAACTCGGCCGGATCGACCCAACCCAACATGACCCGCGCGGTCATCACCAGATGCTGCGCTTCCTCCAGGGTCATGTCGAACTGCTCCAGCACGCCTTCGTCCTTTTTGCGCTGGCCGTTTTCTGTAGTCCAACCGCCTGCCAGTTCCCAGTCGGCGCAGGTTGCAAAGTCTTCCAAGGTCTTGATGCCGTCCTTGGCCAGCGCTTCCAGCATCTGCGGCGTCAGGCCTTCGAAGCCGACAAGGCTGTCTTCGACACCCATGGCGCGGGCATTTTCCATCGCCTTGGCATTCGCCGCCTCAAGGAAGTCGCGGGCGCGGGCCTGCAATTCGCCTGCGGTGCCTTCGTCAAAGCCGTCAATCGACAGAAGTTCGTCAACCTCGACATAGGCCACTTCTTCCAGATTGGTGAAACCTTCCGAGACCAGAAGCTGAGCCATCATCTCGTCGACATCCAGCGCGTCCATGAAGAGCTTGGTCCGTTCGGCGAATTCGGCCTGACGACGGGCCGATTCCTCGGCTTCGGTCAGGATGTCGATGTCCAGACCGGTCAGCTGGCTGGCAAGGCGGACGTTCTGGCCACGGCGGCCGATGGCCAGCGAAAGCTGTTCGTCCGGGACAACGACTTCGATCTTGCCGGCCTCTTCGTCGATCACGACCTTGGAGACCTCGGCCGGCTGCAGCGCGTTCACCAGGAACGTCGCCTGATCCTGGTTCCACGGAATGATGTCGATTTTTTCGCCCTGAAGCTCGTTCACCACGGCCTGCACCCGGCTGCCGCGCATACCGACGCAAGCACCCACGGGGTCGATGGAGTTGTCATAGCTGATGACAGCGATCTTGGCGCGCGAACCCGGGTCACGGGCGACGGCCTTGATCTCGATGATGCCATCATAGATTTCCGGCACTTCCATCTTGAACAGTTCCGCCATGAACTGCGGGTCGGTCCGCGACAGGAAGACCTGCGGGCCGCGGGCTTCGCGGCGGACGTCCTTGATGTAGCAACGGATGCGGTCGCCGATGCGGTAGGCTTCGCGGCCGATCTTTTCGTTGCGACGCAGGATGCCTTCGCCACGGCCGATATCGACGATGACGTTGCCGTATTCCTCGCGCTTGACGGCGCCGTTGATGATGGTGCCCTTGCGGTCCTTGAATTCCTCGAACTGGCGGTCACGTTCCGCCTCACGCACCTTTTGCAGGATCACCTGCTTGGCCGATTGCGCGGCGATGCGGCCAAGGTCCACGGGGGGCACTTCGTCCACGATCTCGTCGCCGATTTGTGGGTCGGCAAGGAAGGACTTGGCCTGCTTGACGGTCACCTGAGCGTGGTGGTTTTCGATCAGATCATCTTCGGTCACCGTGCGCACGCGGGTAAAGCTGGCGCGGCCGGTCTTGCGGTCAATCGCCACCCGGATGTCCATTTCCGCGCCGTAACGCGACTTGGCGGCGCGGGCGAGGCTGTCTTCCATCGCCTGGATGACCAGTTCCGGGTCGATCATCTTTTCGCGCGCAACCGCCTCGGCGGTCTGCAAAAGTTCCAGCTGGTTGGCTGATGTGATTGCCATGGGTCTAGACTCCCGCCCTTAGTGTTTCGTCTCGGGGGTGGGCGTATCGTCCTCATCCCCGTCGGTTTCTTCGATCTCGTCAAACTCGCCCTCGGCGGGTTCGGACACTTTCTTCTGGCGCAGCATCTCGCTGATAAGCTCTTCGGTCAGGATCAGCTTGGCATCCGAAAGCCAGTCGAATTTCAGGCCGATGGTGACCTCTTCGCCAGCTTCTTCGATGGTGATCAGAACCTCGTCGCCTTCGATCCCCGCCAGATCACCCTTGAAGCGGCGGCGGCCGTCGATCAGTTCGGTCGTCTCGATCCGGGCCTCCCAGCCTTTCCAGACGTCGAAATCCTTAAGCCGGGTCAGCGGCCGGTCGATGCCGGGGGAGGAGACTTCCAGCACATAGTTGTCTTCCAGCGGGTCTTCGACATCCAGCACCGCAGACACGGCGGTCGAGATGTCACCGCATTCATCGACGCCAATGCCGCCATCGGGACGGTCGGCCATGATCTGCAGGATGCGCGTCTTGCCACCCATCAGGCGGATGCGGACCAGCTCGAATCCCAGACCCTCGATGGCGGGGCCGACGATGTCGGCCAGACGACGGTCGATGGCGGTCTTGGCGATAAGATCGGACATTCGGGGTTCCAGAAACAAAAAAGCGGACCGTGCGGCCCGCCTGTGAAGATCGGTAGCTTCGAGTGTGGACCCCGAAACCGCTGTTGAAAGCGATATAGGCCGAAGCGTCCGAGTCTGCAACCCTTAGTCTGCAACCACCAAGGCCGGTCAGGCCAGGGTGATCACATACAGCTTGCGGACATGTTCGATCACCCGCCATTCGCCTTTCCATCCCAGCGGAAGGTTGACCGCATCGCCGGGGCCAAGCAGTTCTTTGCGGCCGTCGGAATGGGTCATTTCCACGCGGCCCGCGATGAAATGGCAGAACTCGGCGCTTTTGCTGCGATCGGCAGTGAAACGGCCCGGCGTACATTCCCAGACGCCTATTTCGACCCGCCCGCCGTCATGGGTGGCAAGCGTGACCGAGGCTTCGTGCTGGTTGCCCTCAAGGCTGGTAGGCTTTGGCAGCATCGGGCCAAGGTCCATGCTTGCCAGCCCGACAAAGGTGGAAAGGTCGATCATCGCGATGCGTCCTCTTTGACCGGCAGCCATCCGGACAGGTTTTCGTCGATGACAGCGGCCAGCGCGCTGATATGCGCAGGACTGTCGTTCAGGCAGGGTATATAGGTGAAACTTTCGCCCCCGGCATGCAGGAAAGCCTCACGGATTTCGCCGTTGATCTCTTCCAACGTTTCGATGCAGTCGGCGCTGAAGGCGGGGGCCATCACGGCGATGCGTTTCTTGCCGGTCTTGGCCAGTTCCGCCACATGTTTGACGGTATAGGGCTTCAGCCATTCCTCGGGGCCAAAGACCGACTGGAAGGTGGTGTCGATCCGGCCTTTCTCCCAGCCCAGCCGTTCGCGCAGCAAGCGTGAGGTTTTCTGGCACTGGCAATGATAGGGGTCGCCCTGCATCAGATAGCGTTTTGGCATGCCGTGGTAGCTGGCAACCAGTACATCCGGCACATGGTCAAGCGTGGCATAGGCGGCGGTCACCGACTGGGCCAGCGCGTTGATATACAAGGGATGGTCGAAGTATTCGGCCACCGTGCGGACAGCGGGCTGCCGTTTTTCCTGCATCAGGGCGCGGAAGAATTCGTCGTTGGCGGTGGCTGATGTCGCCCCGGCGTAGTGGGGATACAGCGGGAAAAACAGGATCTTTTCGCAGCCCGCCGCCACCATCGCCTTGACTTTCGACGCGGTCGAGGGATTGCCATAGCGCATGCAGAAATCGACCATGACCTCACTGCCGTGCCGGTCGGTCAGCGTGGTGGCCAAAGCGGCGGTTTGGGCTTTGGTGGTGGTCAGCAGCGGGCTTTCGTTCTGCGCGTGGTTCCAGATCAGCTTGTAATTCGCCCCGGACGAAAACGGCCGCCGGGTCAGGATGATCAGCTGCAACAGCGGCTGCCACTTCCAGCTTGGGTAATCGACCACGCGCTTGTCGGACAGGAATTCGCTGAGGTAGCGCCGCATCGGCCAATAGTCATAGCTGTCCGGCGTCCCAAGATTGGCCAGCAAGACCCCGATGCGTGGCTTTTTGACAGGGGGGTGATCTGCCGGCGCATGGATCAGGCGACCCTCGCCTGGGCGGACGTCGTTCGGGTCGGTCTGGGTGTCCGGCATTGCTGAAGCTTTCATGGCGTGCTGGTAGTGCACATAAGGCTTGCTGCCACGCGGTCAACCGTCCTTTAATGGCTGCTCGGGAACTTGCAGCGCATCCGCCAGCCTTTGCTTGGCGCTGCCGGGGCGAAGCGGTTGCTGCTGGCTTTCATGCGGGGCCCAGCCGGTCAGGAACATCAGATCGAAGGTCGCTTCAAGCCGACCCTCGGGCGTGGAGAAATTCGCAAGGTAGGTTGCTTCGGCAGCGGCAAGAACCGCACGGCGGGTGAAATGGCGTGGGCGGGCGGCAAGGGCGTTGGCTTCGCCCATCGCGCGCAGATCGGTGCAAAGCGTGGCGAAGTCCGGGTAGTGGACGGTCTGGGTCAGGCTGTCGGCGACGGGCAACGCAAACCCGGCCCGCTGCATCAGCGCGCCAAGGTCGCGAATCTCGCCCATCGGCAGCACGCGGGGCGACAGGCCGCCAGTGACCCGAGCCTCAGCCTCGGCAAGGCTGGAGCGAAGTTCGTGCAGGGTGCGGCCTCCGGGCAGGACCGCGATGAAAAGCCCGTCCGGTCGCAAGGCGCGGCGGCACTGGATCAACTGGCCAGCCGGATCGTTCGCCCAGTGCAGCGCCATGGCGTGGATCACCAGATCATGCGCGCCGGGTTCAAGGTCCAAAGTCTCGGAATCGGGGACCATCCGGGCTTTGCCGTCGATTTCCTGCCAGATTTCGGGGAATCCGGTGACAACGGCGGGGGCTGTAAAGGTTCTGTTAACCTCGATCAGTCTTTCCTGAACATCGGTCAGGGCAAGTCGATGCAGAAACTGCGCCGCTGCATGGCCGGGCAGGCGGCGGGCGCGGTTGCGCTGGCGGTCAAGGGCCAGCCGGTCGGTGAGGATTGGGGGCGCGGACATCGCCGCGATTGTCGGGGGACGGGAATGGGAATGCAAGCCGCTCTGCACCTTCTGTATCCGCCGCAATGCATCAGTTGTGCCGAGCCGGTGATTTCCGACTTTGGTCTGTGCAGCACCTGTTGGCTCGAGACACCGTTCATTGCCGGCCTGGTCTGTGACCAATGTGGTATGCCCCTGCCGGGGGCCGACACCGGCGAACGCGCGATCTGTGACGACTGCATGGCCATCGCCCGCCCGTGGGAGCAGGGTCGCGCGGCGCTGATGTATCAGGACAATGGCCGCAGTCTGGTTCTGGCCCTTAAACATGGCGACCGGATGGACCTTGCCCGCCCAACTGCGGTCTGGATGGCCAAGGCGGCGCAACCCTTGCTGAAGCCGGGGATGCTGGCTGTGCCGGTGCCGCTGCACTGGTTCCGGCTGTTGCGGCGGAAATACAATCAGGCGGCTTTGCTTTCGGCCGCTATCGCCCGGCTGGCAGGTCTGGAGCATTGCCCGGATACCTTGATCCGCAAGCGCCCGACCGGCACGCAGGACGGGCGGACCCGCGACGGGCGGTTCGCCAATCTGGTCGGGGCGTTCCGGGTTCCGGATCGCAGGCGGAACCTGATTCAGGGTCGCGACATCCTGCTGGTGGACGATGTGATGACCTCGGGCGCGACCTTTGCCTGCGGGACCGAAGCGTTGATGGCCGCAGGGGCGCGGTCGGTGAATGTGCTGTCGCTGGCGCGCGTTGCGAAGGATGCGTGAAATCCTGTAGGCTTGGCGCGAAGAGGTTCCCGCCATGCCATCAGTCGAGATCTATACCACCCCGTCCTGTCCCTATTGCCACGCAGCCAAGCGCCTGCTGGACCACAAGGGCGTGGCTTACGCCGAAATCGACGTCAGCCGCGATCCGGGCCTGCGGCAGGCGATGACCGTCCGCGCAAATGGCCGACGCACGGTGCCGCAGATTTTTATCGGTGCCCGCCATGTCGGCGGGTCAGATGACATTCATGCGCTGGATCATGCGGGCAAGCTTGACCCGCTGCTGGCCGGATGATGCGCGCAGGGCTGGTCCAGCTGAACGTAACCGATGATCCGGTGGCGAACCTTTCCGAAACCCGAAGGCTTGTGCGCAAGGCGGTGGCAGAGGGGGCTAGATTTGTCCTGACGCCCGAGATGACGAACGGCCTGTCTTCCAGCCGCGTGCATCAACGGGCGGTGTTCCAGAGCGAAGACCGGGACGCCACCCTTGCCGCCCTGCGGGATGAGGCGCGGGAGGCGGGCATCTGGCTGCTGATCGGGTCGCTTGGGCTGTTGACGGATGACGCGGATGGCCGCTTTGCCAACCGGTCCTTCCTGATCGGCCCGGATGGCGGGATCGTCGCGCGCTACGACAAGATCCACATGTTCGACGTCAATGTCTCACCGACCGAGGTTTACCGCGAAAGCGAAGGTTACCGCCCGGGGGGCCGCGCGGTTGTTGCAGACACTCCGCTTGGAAAAATCGGGATGACGGTCTGCTATGACCTGCGGTTTCCGGCGCTGTATCGCAGTCTGGCCCAGGCCGGAGCGCAGATCCTGACGGTTCCGGCGGCGTTCAACCACATCACCGGCGCCGCCCATTGGGAGGTGCTTCTACGTGCCCGCGCAATCGAGACCGGCTGTTTTGTGCTGGCCCCGGCGCAAACAGGCTTTCACCCCGAAACCCATGGAAAGGGCCGTCGGACTTACGGCCATTCGCTGGCCATTGCCCCTTGGGGCGAGCTGCTGGCCGATGGTGGCACCGACCCCGGCGTCACTTTGGTCGAGATTGACCTTGCCTGTGTCTCCGAAGCGCGGCTTCGCATTCCGGCGCTCTCGCATGACCGGGGGTTTGACGGGCCATGACATCCGACATGACGCCTGAGAAGACCGACGATCTGGCCGTGGCGCTGTTTGGCGAGCTGTTCATGGCCGATCAGCTGGCCCGAAACCGCATCTCGAAAGTTTTGCCCAAGGGGATGGAACTGTCGCATTTTTCGGTGCTGAACCATCTGGCGCGCATTGGTGATGAACGCAGCCCGGCCCAACTGGCGCGGGCGTTCCATGTGACAAGGGGTGCGATGACCAACACCCTCGCAAGACTGGAATGGGCCGGTCACATCCACATCCGCCCGGACTGGGAGGATGCACGGCGCAAGCTGGTGGTCATCAGCCCCTCCGGCCGCGCCGCGCGTGATTCGGCGGTGGCAACGGTGGTGCCGCTAATCGCGGAAGTGGCGCAGGCGGTTGGGGCCGACCGGGTGCGGGCACTGTTGCCAGTCTTGCGAGAATTGCGCATCAAGCTAGAGGATGAGCCGATCTGATGCCCGTACCCGGTCGATAGGTCTTGCTCTTGAGCGCGGATCTTCGCATAGACTGTGGCTGTATCCAGGGTTCTTACATCATGCTGCATTTGCCCCGTCACCTGACTGCTGCGCTTGCGCTTTGCACCACGCTTTGCGCGGGGCCGGTCATGGCTGAAATGACCAAGTCGCTGAACCTTAACGGCGCTACGGGTCTTATCGACATGCCCTCGGGCGAAATGCAGGATGATGCGGCATTCTCCTTCAGCATTGCCAACGCTGGTCCGATGACCCGCGCGACGATTGCCTTCCAGTTCTCGGAACGGCTGTCGGCATCCTTCCGTTTTCATACCTGGCGCGACTGGAACGAGTTGGCCCCGGCTGATCCGGAAAAGTATTCGGATCGTAGTTTTGACATCCGGTATCAAGTGCTTGAGGAAGGCCGCTATCTGCCGTCGCTGACCATCGGCATGATCGACTTTTCTGGCGAGGGGCTGCTGTCTTCGGAATACGTTGCCGCGACCAAGTCTTTCGGCGACAGGGTCAAGGTTACCGCCGGTCTTGGCTGGGGACGCTTGGGCAGCAATGGCGGCATCGGCCAGCTCTTTGGCGCCCGTCCTCCGCTGGCGGAAAGCGACAAGGACAAGCCGAACATCGACCAGTGGTTCCGGGGCGAAGCTGCCCCCTTTGCCGGGGTCGAGGTCAAGCTGACCGATCGCTGGACGTTCAAGGGCGAGTATTCCTCGGACGCCTATGTTCTGGAAGAGTCGCGCGGCATCGTTGACCGCAACAGCCCGTTCAACTTTGGCTTTGAATACCAAAAGGGGCCGAACACCCGGTACGGGATATATTCCTTGTATGGGTCGGAAGTCGGACTTGTCTTCCACATGATTCTGGATCCCAAGAACCGCTCCACTGGCGGCGTGATGGGGGCGGCCCCGGTTCCGGTCAAGGCGCGTCCATCGCGGGCATCTGATCCCGATGCTTACGATGGGGGTTGGGTAACCCAGTCCGATGCCGGCCCGCTTTTGCGCAAGAACCTGGCCAAACGGCTGGCAGTCGACGGCATCACCATCGAGAACATGGCTTTCACCGCGAAGACCGTCGAGGTCCGCATCCGCAGCGGTCGGATAGACGCCGGCGCGCAGGCGATTGGTCGCGTCGCCCGTGCACTTAGCCATGTCATGCCCGCGTCCGTAGAAACATTCGAGATCGTGCCGGTGGTCAATGGCCTCGGCGCTTCCAAGGTTACGATCAAACGGAGTGATCTTGAGGCGCTGGAGTATGCCGCCGACAATGCCACACTCCTTCGAAGCCGCGTGCTCTTTGGCGATTCAGGCCCGGTTCCTGATTATGCCCTGGGAACCGAGGATCTTTATCCGAAGTTCCGTTGGAGTCTGAAGCCCGGCCTGCGAATGGCAGAGCCGCTTAAAGGTGATTTTGGAGCGCGCCTTTCGGCGAGCTATGATATGCAGCCGGGGCTTGTATTCTCTGGGTCGGTTTATGGACGTATCTATGGAAACGTTCCCGGCGCTACTGGTCCGTCATCATCTGTCCTGCCGCATGTACGCAGTGACGGCGGGCTTTACTCAACCAACAGCGAGATTGCGCTGGAACGGCTGACCATGGCCTGGTTCGCGCGTCCGGCACCAAACCTCTATTCTCGCGTCAGTTTTGGCTATCTTGAGAGGATGCATGCTGGCGTTTCTGGCGAGCTCTTGTGGAAGCCGGTCGAAAGCAGCCTCGCCCTCGGAGCGGAACTGAACTATTCGAAACAGCGCAATACCGATGGGATGTTCGGCTTCGACGAGTATGACTATGACGTCGTCACTGGCCACATCTCTGCTTACTACGACTTCGGCAATGGTTATCTTGGCCAAGTTGATGTCGGCCGGTATCTGGCAGGCGATGTCGGCGCGACGATTTCGTTCGACCGCGTTTTTGTGAACGGCTGGCGCGTTGGTGCGTTTGCTACATTGACTGACGTCAGCGCGAGCGACTTTGGCGAAGGCAGCTTTGACAAGGGGATCAGGTTCTCGGTTCCGCTTAGCTGGGCGCTGGGCAACGAAAGTAAATCTACCTTCGGTGCTGCGTTGCGGAGTGGCGGCGGAGATGGTGGCGCACGGCTTGAAGTCGACGGGCGGCTTTACGACTCGATCCGGGATTATCACGGCGGGGCGCTGGATTCCGAATGGGCCCGGGTGTGGCGTTGACGGCATCGGTCAGGTTTGCAGTTATCTGCATCGCTTTTTCGTTGCTCGCGTCATGTGGCAGCGAAAAGTATAGTGGGTCGCCTTTGGTCCAGGCGGTAGGTGCGGTTGCAAAGGCCACAGTCGGAAAAGTGGCGGCAAAGCGCGCCGGAGCAAGCGCCGCCTCACCGGCTCCGACTTCGGTTACTCGGGGAGATCTGGAGAAATTCGGCATGCCCATCTTGCGCGCGGTGATCGCAGCGCGGGGGGCGGATGCCTACTTGACGATCAGCGATACCAAGGGCGACGTTGTAACCTGGTCAACCACGGACCGCACGACTTTCACCCTCCGTGATGGCGTTCTGATTCAGACGCGGGGACTTGGCCCGGACCTGATGTCAGCACAAGCTCCGACGCTTGGCGCCTTGCGGACTGATGGCAGCAAGTATCAACGCATATACTTTCTGCTTGGCGCGGACGATCGCAGCACGCGCCGGACCTATGATTGTACCGTTTCGGTTGGCGGCCAGGAAGTGATCGAAGTC
This sequence comes from uncultured Rhodobacterales bacterium, assembly GCA_903917595.1. Classification (GTDB taxonomy): domain Bacteria; phylum Pseudomonadota; class Alphaproteobacteria; order Rhodobacterales; family Rhodobacteraceae; genus Tabrizicola; species Tabrizicola rara. The sequence goes on along the minus strand of CAIXBE010000005.1, from coordinate 737 downwards.
TTTGGGCGCAGCCATAGGGTTACCCACGTCACCGAAAGCTGTTCGCGACCACAGGATTCAATCGCCAATGAATTCTGGATCGAAGGATCGGTGATCCGCAAGTCGCGGCAACTGGCCAGTGGCGGTGCAGGTTTCATCGACTTTGAGCAGGTGGTGGACTGAAGTTCGGCAGTCGCAGCCCAGATTTTTTTGGGGTTTCATTCTGATATCTCAATGTTAATATTGCTCTGTTGGGGAGCAACTTAGGGAGTTGAAATGAAGAAACTTGTTGCGATGACGCTTGCGGCGTCGGTCATGGCGTCGGCAGCTTTTGCTGGCGGCCCGGTAATCATTGAAGACGAGGTTGTCATTGTAGAGGAGCCGGCTTCCAGCGTTGGCATTCTGCCGCTTCTTCTGATTCCGATCATCCTCTGCGTCGCGCTGTGCAGCGACGACAACAACAATACCAAGTGATCTCGAATCGCCACCAAACCGGATATGGCCCGCCCCAGGCGGGCCATTTTATTTAATAATCCCTTTCGACGAATATCCCGATTCCTGTCTCGCCATCGGCACCAAGGCGCCCCTTGGCTGTGACCCCCGGACGCAAGTCCAAATTAAGGTTAACCCGGCTGGTGCCGCCCTGTTCGATCTCGACTTCGGTGTAGACATTCTCTGAAACGTATTTTCCCAGAGTCAGTGCTGCGGTTCCGTCTTCGGCCGTCTCTACGTCCAGATCGTCAAATCCAAAGCTCTTC
>CAIXBE010000004.1 GCA_903917595.1 uncultured Rhodobacterales bacterium | reverse complement strand
TCGAAACCAAGATGCATTGTCTGAAACTGCTGGGCCAACGCATGGCCGCTCGGGACTTCGACCGTCAGGTTGCCGAGTTCCAGATCCGTGTCGCCGTCCTGAACGGCTTCACCGCGCTCGGCATTCCCGTCACTGAAGTCTTAGGATGAGTCTGTCCGGGGAAAGGCGAAGTCCGGCCATCAGATGATTTGTGCAACAGAGCCGCCAACAACCCAACGTTGTCCGAAAGCTCATTCCCTGTGCCCACGTTTCACATCCCTCGACGACTGGTCATCGGTGAGTCCCGCATCGACGAAGGTGATCCGGCATGCTTTGTGGTTGCACTTCATTCCCAAGTCGTGGTTTGCAATGGCGATGAACGTGTCCGTCATCACCCTGTGCCAAACCCATGAAGTCACGAGGATATCATGAGTATCTATCGATTTGGAGCCGATCTTGCGGTGTCGGCGAGTCTGCCCAAGCATGCAATGCGGGCGCGCGAGGCAGTCAAGGTCGGTGTACTCGCGCCACTGACTGGCGACGCTTCCGCCTGGGGGCGTCCGGGGTATGAGGGTTGCCGGATCTGGGCGGATTGGCTGAATGCTGATGGCGGTCTGCGGATTGGCGATCAGCGCCGTCTAGTTGAAATCGTCGCCTATGACGACCAGTATGACCCGGCCCGCGCGTTGTTGGGGGCCAAGCATCTGGTACTGGAGCAGGATGTCAAGATCATCATCATGATGGGTGCCAATACGCTGCCCGCGATCAGTGATTTTCTGACCCGGTCGCGGATGTTGGCGACCACCTTGTCGCCAAGCGACCTGTCGCCGGACACGCCCTATCTCATCGCACCCTGCGAGGTGCATCCGATCTATGTCGTGACCGGCGTTGATTGGTTGGCCGAGAACCGGCCCGAACTTCGGCGCGTGGCGCTTTGCGCGCAACGCGATGCGCTCGGGCTGCCGTCCCTGGCCACTTATCGGGCTGCTTTCGAAGCGGCGGGAATGAGCATCGTGAAAGAGATCCTGTACACCGGTGCGCCGGAGGATCCTGACGCCATAGTCGATACGCTGCTGAGCGGCGAACCCGACATCCTCTGCTGGGACACGGCCTACGAGCCTTTTGTCCACGCGCTGACCGAGGCCGCCTACCGCAAGGGCTTCAAGGGTCAGATCCTGTCCTGCACCTGCGACAACTATCCCGCGCTCATCGAGCGTACCAGCCGCGAATTCATGGAGGGCTTTCTCTTCCACTTCCCGGATTTTGATGACCCGGCCCTGAGCAGTGCTGACGTGGATTTTCCACGCCCGTCTGAGTTTCATGCTGAATTCAATCGCCGCTTTCCGGGGGAGTGGAGCGCGGTGTCGTGGCAGTTTTGCGCCATCCTCGAGATGTGGCGCAAGGCGGTCGAGCGTATCCAGACCGTCGAACCTACGGTTGTGCTGTCAGCGATGAAATTGGGCGGTATCAATCGTAATGTGTTTGGTGAGGCGCGGTGGTGGGGGCGGGCGCTTTTCGGTGTCGATCAGGCTTTGGTCGGCTCTTGGCCAGTCGTGCGTATCCACGACGGGCGCGCCCGGATTGTCGAGTTTCGCTCGATTCTGGGCTGGTGGGAGAAGCACGGTGACCTGCTGCTGAACCATATGCGCGCCTGCGGGCAGATGTGGGATCAACGGTTGGAGCGGCAGGCCAGCGGTCTGTCGACATTCGAGGATCATGCGCCGCGCATCAATTCCTGATGGAACTCGGCCAATGACAAGCGGATGAACTCCACGGCCGCCTCAATATCTCGGCTTTCAATCGCTTCGCAGAGGGAAAGGTTCTGCAGCTTGTACTCCCTGATCCGGGCTGGCGTCAGCAGGCGGCGGCGTTGCACCGACCAGCCAGCCTCGTTACTGACGCGGTTTATCATGATGTGGATTGCCACAAGCAGCGGGTTGTGTGTGCCCTTGGCAAGCTGCATCCGGAATGCGTCATCAAGCGCCGAGAACCTTTCGCCATTGACCGAGACCTTGTCGATCTCGGCCTGCGTTTCCTTCATCTTCTGGATGTCGCGAGAGGTCATGTTAAGCACGGCGAGACGGGCAATCTCCGGCTCGACGATCGAGCGGACGACACCAAGCTCCAGAGGGCTGGTAATGTCTCCAAGTTCGCTGATGTCGATTGCGTTGGGCAGAGACGGCGTCAGCGTTGCCGCCGGATCAACCTGCTGCACGGGCCGGTAACAGACAACCGACCCACTGCCGACGCGGCGCTGTATGATCCCGAAATGCTCAAGCAACCCAAGCGCCTGACGAACCGTGTTGCGCGACAGACCGTGCTGCCCGGACAGCAAGCGTTCTGCCGGAAGGCGGGTTCCAAAACTGTATGTCCCGCTGAGAATTTCGGCGAACAACCGGTCAGCGAGTTGCCGCGTCTTGATCGAGACAGGCTTTCTTATTTCACCATCAACATCCCACGGCGCGGAAACGGATCGACTCATGCTTCTCTGCCCCCGAAGATGGGCACCAACAGTGCCTGCGTAGGGGCTGGTCCGCCGCCAAACTGGAAGAAAACCGGTATGAAATCGGTCTGCAACTGGTTTGCTCGGCGACGCAATGCCGGGCCTTGGTTCAATCCTGCAAGCATCTGGAATCACCACCTGATTTTCTGGTATCTTACGCAATTCGGACCATAATGAACCATTTTCAACCTAAAATCAAGTCAATTGAATAACTTTGCGTCGTTTTTGTTTGCATTGGTGAAGATTTGTGCTAGCCTGAGTGGAAATCAGCGGATTCCTGTGGGATATCAGATCATTTTGCCTCTATTTGGTCAGTTTTGGTGACAAATTGGTTCTTATTGGTTCTCGTTGAATGGTTGGAACGCAGTTGGGAAGGACGGCCGGAATTGCATTCAGTAAAGGTCTCGCCAGCCGCGTATCGACCCGCCGCAAGATATCACGGTGGGGCGGTTTCCCCCCATTTCTGGTTGTTCGACAAACAGCCAACGGGCCATTTTTCTAGGTTTGGAACCGGACGATCATGAGGGAGGCTACGGTGATCATCGGTAAAACCACAAATCACCGCCCTTGGCCTTGCCGCTATTCCGGTGGACCAATATCCGAACTGGCGCTGGAACTGTTGAACCACGCAGATGTTGTCGAAGCCTGTGGCCCGGCCTTCAGGGGAAATAAGCTGATATTTGCCGGAGGGCCGATGTCCGACGTACCTGCTTTGGCACCTGAACCCGATATGGAGTGTGCGGCGGCATGTGCTGCGGGCTGGCACGGCTTCGACATCGGTTGGGAGCGGCTGCAGGAGCGGGCATATGCTGCGCTTCGCACTGGTGACAGGAAGCGCGCCGCACGGCTGTTTCGCAGTGCCTGGTGGCTGGCGATATCGAGCCTTTCCCGCAACGATCCACGCTATGCGACCAGTCTTGCCAATGCCGGAATGGCGGCGTGGCTGGTCGGCAATTACGCTTTGGCACGGCGGCATTATGCGCGCGCGCTTCGGCTTTGGGGCGCGGTTCCCGGTTGGGTGGAAGATATGACCATCGCCCGGCGCGCCCGCAGCTCGTTGTTCCACCTGCGGATGGAGGCCAAGCACTGGGATACCTATCAAGGCAACCTGCGCCATCGCGCAAGGTACTTTGCGCGCGAAGCGGCGACCTGCCTTGACGCAGCAACCCACGGCGTCCCGGCATTCTTCCGGCTGTACGACCGTTGGCGAGGCGAGAGGCCGGCCCTATTCGACGACATGCGCAAATCCCTTGGTGCGGCGCTTTTGCTTGCCGCTTGGGATCCGCCCACAACCACCGCTTGATACAACGGGCCACGACGAGGGCCAACACTTGGGAGACGATGAGATGGCGAACAACAGACCGGCGAAATATGACATCTTGTTCGAACCGATCAAGATCGGGCCAAAGACGATGAAGAACAGGTTCCACCAGAGTCCCCACTGCATTGGCGCCGGATCTGACAAGCCCGGTTTCCAGGCGGCCCATCGTGCGGTGAAGGCCGAAGGCGGCTGGGGTGCGGTCAATACCGAATATTGCTCGATCCACCCCGAGTCCGACGACACGATGCGTGTCTCAGCACGGATCTGGGACGCGGGCGATGTGCACAACCTGCGCGCCATGACCGACGCGGTTCACAAGTTCGACTGCCTTGCCGGTATCGAACTTTGGTACGGCGGCGCGCATGCGCCGAACATGGAGACGCGCCAGACGCCGCGGGGTCCGAGCCAGTTTGCTTCCGAATTCGAAACGATGACCTATTGCCACGAGATGGATCACGCTGACATCAAGCAGGTCCAGCAGTATTATGTCGATGCAGCACTCAGGGCCCGCGACGCCGGTTTCGATATGGTCAACGTCTACGGCGGCCACGCCTATGGTCCGCTGCAGTGGCTGAACGCCTATTACAACCGGCGTACCGACAAATACGGCGGCAGCGTCGAGAACCGCGGCCGGTTCTGGGTGGAGACGCTGGAGAAGGTCAAGAACGCCGTCGGCGACGATTGCGCCATCGCCTCGCGGTTCGCGATCGACACGCTTTACGGCTCGTCCGGCGTGGAGGTCGAGGAAGATGGTCTGAAAATGATCAAGATGGCCGATGACCTGGTCGACGTCTGGGATATCAATGTGGGCGACATTGCCCAATGGGGCGAAGATGCCGGCCCGTCGCGTTTTTACCGTCAGGGGCACCAGCTTCCGTGGCAGAAGTTCGTCAAGCAGCACTCGAAAAAGCCGGTTCTGGGCGTCGGTCGCTTTACCGACCCCGAGAAGATGGCCGAGGTGATCCGCAACGGGGAACTGGACATCATCAGTTGCGCACGACCCTCGATCTCGGACCCGTTCATGCCGCAGAAGATCAAGGAGGGGCGACTTGACGACATCCGCACCTGCATCGGTTGCAACGTGTGCATTTCGCGGTGGGAGATCGGCGGTCCGCCGATGATCTGCACCCAGAACGCGACCTCCGGCGAGGAATATCGCCGCAGTTGGCACCCCGAGAAATTCGAGAAGGCAAAGTCCAAAGACACCATCCTTGTCATCGGTGCCGGTCCGGCAGGTTCGGAGGCGGCGCGCGTTCTGATGGAGCGCGGCTATGTCACGCACCTTGTGGACAGCGCCGAAAAGGTTGGCGGCCATCTTAACGACATTACCACGCTGCCGGGCCTTGGCGAATGGGGCTATCACCGCGACTACCGCGAGGTGCAGCTCGAGAAGCTGGTCAAGAAGAACCGCGACAGCCAGCTTGCCCTAGGTGCCAAGAGGCTGACCGCCGACGCGGTGCTCAGCTACGGTGCCGACAAGGTGATCATCGCGACCGGCTCGTCCTGGAGTGGCACCGGGGTCAACGCACTGACCCATGACCCGATACCGGGCGTCGATGCCAGAAAGCCGAATCATGTCACGCCCGAGCAGATTTTTGCCGGTGACAAGAAGATCGGCAAGCGCGTTGTCTTGCTGAATGCCGATCCCTACTTCATGGGGCCCTCACTGGCCGAGATGCTGGCCGCCAAAGGGCATGACGTGACGGTGATCGACGGCGTCGGTTTTGGCAGATACATGCACTTCACGCTGGAAGCGCCCAACATGCACCGCCGTTTGCACGAGTTGCATATCGACGTCATTGGCGACAGCTGGGTGTCCAAGGTCGAAGAAGGCCGCGTTGAGTACTACAACGTCTGGGGCGAAGGCTCGCGCCGCGAGTACCGGGGGCCGGGTGTCTTGCCACGTGAGGAAAACCGGTCCCACAAATGGGTTGAGTACGACACGCTGGTGCTGGTCACCGGTCGGCAATCGGACGACAGCCTCTTCCGCGACCTCAAGGCGCGAAAGGATGAGTGGGCCAAGAACGACATCAAAGGTGTCTATGTGATCGGCGACGCCTGGGCGCCCAAGATCCTGGCTGACTCGACCTTCGACGGGCACCGCATCGCCCGCGAAATCGAGGACGCAAACCCGCAACTGCCGCTGCCTTACAAGCGCGAGGTCTCGGTCTGGGGCACCGCCTATCAACCGGGCGGCGAGCACAAGCAGGAATGGCGGATCTAGGTCGGCACTCTGGCGGCGGTGCACGCTTTCGCACCGCCGCCATCTTCCGTGACATCCGGTGCCAGACCCGCACCGACTGAAACGTAAAGGAAAGCTCCGGATGTTTTTCGAACACGACCCACAAGACGTAACACGGATCCTGTTTCAGAATTTTCCGACTTGGATGGCCGTCAGATTCTATCTGATCGGTGCCGCGGCATGCGTCGTTTTCGCCTACGGGGTCTGGACGAATATCCGCAAATATCGCCGCGGCGTGCGCTCGGGCGCGTGGTCACCGTTCTGGCCGCGCGTCTGGCAGATGGTGGCAACGGTCCTGACCCATCGCACCATCAAGCGGCGCGCAGAGGCTGCAGGACGCAGCCACAGCTGGATATTCTACGGTTTCGCGGCGCTTTTCGTCGGCACCAGCATCATCACGCTGGAGCATGACATTCTTGAACCGTTGACCGGGCTGACGTTCTGGTATGGCTGGTTCTACCTTGCGTTCTCTGCCGTGCTTGATCTGGCGGGCGTGGCGCTGATCGCCGGACTGATCTACATGATGTACCGGCGCAAGTTGCTGGCGTTGCCCCGGCTCGACTATACCCGTCCTGACCGTTCGCCGGGTGACCCGGACTATGACCGCTCGGGCTATCGGCGCGAAGACTGGGCCTTTTTGTGGACGCTGATCGCGATCGCGTTCACCGGTTTTTTGCTCGAAGCGTCGCGTCTGGTCTGGCTTCAGGGTGACGCGGTGGTCTGGGATTATCGCTGGTTCTCGCCGGTGGGGACCACGACGGCCTATCTGATGAAGGCGTTGGGACTGGGTCCCGACGGGGCGGCACAGCTGCGCCTGGGCCTTTGGTGGTTCCATGGGATGCTGGCGCTTCTGTTCATCGCGCTTGTTCCCTACACCAAGGTCAAACATATCTTCACCGCGATGGGTTCGCTAATGGCGCGTGACACCGAGGCCAAGCGGCGGATGCCGACGGCCAACGTCGATGGCGAGCGGATCGGCTATTCCGTCCTTACCGACTTTACCGACAAATACCTGCTCAACCTCGACGCCTGCACCAAATGCGGCAGATGTCATGAGGCTTGCCCTGCCAACGCCAGCGGATACCCACTTTCGCCGCGCGACCTTGTGCTCAGCCTGCGCGAGTTGGCCAATGACACGCTGTCGCACGCAGCCATGCCAAAGGGGCCGATCACCGTATCGGGCGACGGCGTCAACATGATCCGATCGGAAACCCTGTGGTCCTGTCGCACTTGCGCTGCCTGCGTCGAGATATGTCCGGTCGGGATCGAGCACTTGCCGATGATCGTCCAGATGCGCCGCGCGCTGATTGAGGACGGCGATTTCGACCCGATGCTACAGCTGACACTGAAAAGCCTGCAAAAATCCGGCAACGCGCTGGGCGAGTCAAAGCGCAAACGACCGCGCTGGACCAAGAATCTCGACTTCGAGATCAAGGACGCGCGCACCCAGCCGGTGGATGTGCTGTGGTATGTCGGTGACTACGCCTCGTTCGATCCGCGTTCGCAGAAGGTGACCATCGCCTTTGCCAAGATACTCCATGCCGCCGGCATCGACTTTGGTATCCTTTACGAGGATGAGCAGACGGCCGGCAACGATGTGCGCCGCGTCGGTGAGGAAGGGTTGTTCCAGGCGCTGGCAGCGGCAAACATCGAACTGCTGAACAGTTGCGAATTCAGCTCGATGGTCACCACCGATCCGCACACCTACAACACCATTCGCAACGAGTACCCCGAGTTCGGTGGCAACTACCTAATCGAACATGCCAGTGCCATGCTGGAGCGGCTAATCCGTGAGGGCCGCATTCCCACACCAGTCAACCTCAACTACCGCGTGACTTATCACGATCCGTGCCATCTGGGCCGGATCAACGACGGGGCCGAGCCGCCGCGTCAGGTGTTGAGACGGCTGGGTGTCGATCTGGTCGAACTGCGGCGGATACGCGAGAACTCTTTTTGCTGTGGCGCGGGTGGCGGGCGGATTTGGCTGGCTGATCCGCCAGCGATGAAAAAACCGGCCGAACTGCGTGCGGCGGAAGCAGCCGAGATTGCCGGGCTGGATGTGTTGGTTGTCAACTGCCCAAAATGCCTGAACATGATGGAAGACGGCGTCAAGGGCAGCGGGAACGAAGGCAAGTTCCGGGTGATGGAACTGATCGAACTGGTTCAGGAAGCGATGGGCCTGATCGGTGACACGACCTCCGACGATGGAGACAACGTCCTGCGGGAAGCGGGGGCACCGGCATGACGGGTGTGGCGAGAAAACAGCAGATGGTGTCCCTCAATGCCGCCAGCGCAGTGATCTCCCGTATTATCACGTCGAACGACGCCTATGCCGCGCTCGGGGCCTACGCGCATGCCGACGCCTCTATGCAGCCAGCATTGGAAAAGATTGCCCTGGCGAGCGCCCGGTTGCGGTTGATCATGGCAAGCGCACCCTTTGCCCCGCCCTCTTTGCTTGATCGGCTGGCACAGGCTGCCGACCTGCAGCTTGCGCTGCGATTGGCGAAGAATCCGTCAACCCCGCCCGAGGGATTGCGTCGCCTGCTGCGGGGGGCCCCGACCGAGCCTGTGCGGTGCCTCATCGCCGCGCATCCACAGGCCGACGCTGCAATCCTGTCCGGGCTGTCGCAGGACGGGGCGATCAGGGTCCGGCGCGCCGTGTCGGGGAACTCCCAAACGCCGGCCACCGTGATACGGCTGCTGGCACAGGAAGATGATGCACAGATCGCGCGCAACGTCGCGTCCGCGCCACAAGCCGACACGCAGACATTACACCGCCTGTGGGCAACGGCCGACGCTTGGGTGCGCGCCGAAGTGGCGGCGCATCCGAACTGTTCACCCAACATCCTTGCCAAGGCGGAAACCTCAGCCGACCCGCTGATCCGCAGGAAATGCGCCGCCAACCCCGCTCTTGTGCCCGAGGTACTTCAGCGTCTGCTGGTTGACCCCGATGACAGGGTGCGCGCGGCGGCGGTGCGCAATCCGGTTGTGTCAGGTGAACGCCTTGATCAGGCCGGCGATCCCTCGGCAAGCGTCCGCCGCCTTTTTGCACGGCGATCCCGGCTTTCGCCTCATCTGCTGGCGCGGCTGACCGCCGATCCGGATGTTTGGGTGCGGCGCTGGATTGCGCGGAACCCGGACGTGCCGACCCGCCTGCTCGAGCAACTGGCGCGCGACACTTCGATGGACGTGCGCCGTGGTGTCGCCCGCAACCCTGCCTGCCCGGCATATCTGGTTGACGTGCTTGCCGCCGATGCCGAGGCATGGGTGCGCGCCGGTGTTGCCCTGCGCCCTGATGCGACCGAAAGCGTCATCGCCCAACTGCTGGATGACACGGACCGGGACGTGCTGAGCGCACTGGGGCGCAACCCACGCACGCCACATGCCAACCTGGTCGCGATTGCTCGCCATCCCGACAAGGACGTGCGCCGCTCTGTGGCTTTCAACGACGCGGCGCCACCTGACGCGCTGATAGTCTTGCTGGAGGACGACTATCCGCTGAACCGAGCGCTAGCCGCGGGGTGCCCCGGTCTGAGGCTGTGGCAGATCGAGCGTTTTCTGGACGACCCCGAGCCGCAGGTTCGCTTTGCAGCGGCTGCGCGTCTTGCCCGCGCGACACTGACATTGGAACCGGAATGGAGAAGCTGACATGAAGATAATGGTGGCGGTCAAGCAGGTCGCCTTTCTCGATGACGAGTTCGAGATACGAGACGACGGGCGGGATGTCGGCGAAGACTTCTTCGAGAAGGATCTCAACGAATTTGATCATTTCTCGGTCGAACAGGCGATGCTGATCAAGGAGGCCGCAGGCGGCGATGCCGAGGTGGTGATCGTTATCGTCGGTGATGAGGATGCCGACGACGCCCTGCGCACCGCGCTGGCCAAAGGCGCTGATCGTGGCATCCGCGTCTGGGACGATGCGCTGGCCGAAGCGGATGGGATCGCGGTCGCCAAGGTTCTGGCCAAGCTGGTGGAACGTGAAAAGCCGGATATGGTTTTTACCGGCGCACAATCGGCCGATTTTGGTTCGGCGGTTACCGGCATGGCGCTGGCCGGGTTTCTGGGCTGGCCACACGCTGCGGTTGTTAGCAACCTGGACTATGCCTCCGGAGCCAGGACAGCGACGCTTCGACGTGAGCTTGAGGGCGGGCTGGAAGAAATCATGACTATCCGCTGTCCTGCGGTGCTGTCGATCCAGCTTGGCATCAACCAGCCGCGATATGCCTCTTTGCGAGGCATCAAGCAGGCCAAACAAAAGCCGGTGGATGAGTTGTCGCTCGACGATCTCGGTCTGTCTGCGGCCGAGGTTGCGCCAGCCTCTCGGGTGCGCCGGATGTATGCGCCCGAACGCGGAAAGGCCGAACTGATCACTGGATCTGCCGCCGAGCAGGCGGCGCGGCTGGCCGAAATCATCAAAGAATTGCGGGGGATGTGAAGAATGGCTGAACTTCTTGTAATTGCCGGGCAGCGTGGCGGCGAGCTTCTTATGTCGTCGCTGGAAGCCATCACCGCCGCACGCGGTGTCAAGCAGGCGGGTGATACGCTGGCGGTCGCCATCATCGCCGCCGATCCGCAGGCCTATGTCGGGGCTCTTTCAGCCGAGGGGGTCGACGAGGTGATCGCGATAAAGGCGACGGACGACTTCCAGCCTGATCTGATCGAGGCGGCGATCATGGCACTGGCCGGGGCGCGCAAACCCGCGCTGATCGTCACCGCACATGGCGTTGATGCCTGGTCGTTCGCGCCAGCCGCAGCAGTAAAGCTGGACTGCGGTCTGGCCACCGACGTGCAGGCACTGCGGCGTGAAGATGGTGAACTTGTCGTCACCCGTGCCGGCTACGCCGAGAAGGTGCTGGTCGATGTCGATTTTCCGGGCAAGCAGACCGTGCTGCTGACCATCCGCACGAATGTGTTCCAACCGGCATCCGGTTCAAGCGCGCCCAAGGTGACCGAGATGGTGCCGCCGACCGCCGATATCGCGACGACGCATGAAGGGTGGAAGTCACCAGCGGATGCTGGCGGCATCGATATCTCTGGTGCCGAGTTCATTCTGTCGATCGGGCGTGGCGTGGGCGACGAGAGCAATGTCGAGCAGTTCCTTCAACTGGCCGGAAGTATGGGTGCCACGCTTGGCTGTTCGCGGCCGATCGCCGACAGCGGCTGGTTACCCAAGGCGCGTCAGGTCGGCCAGTCAGGCCAGCTTGCGGCCAGCTGCAAGCTATATATTGCGATGGGCGTCTCGGGTTCGGTCCAGCACCAGTGGGGCATGAAGCACGTCGAAAATATCGTGGCGGTGAACACCGATCCCGAGGCCTCGATCTTCAGCATCGCCCGCTATGGCATCGTCGGCGACATGTTCGAGATCGCCGAAGAGCTTGAGAACCACTTCTGAAATCATCCGGTGCGGAAAGCCCGGCAAACAGCAAGCCGCACCAGAAACCCTTGGAAAGGACAGCGAGATGAAAATATGCCTATCCAGGTCCGAAGCAAGACACAGCGCAGCTCGAGTCTTGCTCGACGATCGGAACGCTTTGGATTTTGCCTGGATATCAGAGTCGGGCAGGCACGATCAGCTTCATGGGTGATGTTTTCAGGTGATTGGGATCGGCCAGCGTTGTGGTCGGTTTGGTGAAGATAAAGTCAATGCAGCACCGAGAGTGTCTCATAGCGATACTATGGGATTTGATTGCAATACTTTGCGTGAAATTGGCGTTCTGCCTTCAAAGTTATGTGCCGCCAAACTTCAATAAAAGGGGCTGAGTTCATGGCCTGATGAAGTCGTAAGTTTTGGAGGTGAAAATTAAAAATGAACAGATGGACACTGTCTATTCACTGGGTATTGGAAGCGCTGATGCGGGGGCAAATTCAAGCCGCCATATTATATTTAAGATATTGATATTAATTGATTTAATGTAGTATTGCGACACTTAGACGCAGGGGGTTGTTCTTATTGAAACCCAGTAAGAATGAGCGTAGGCTATCTTGAGAACGACCGACAGGAAAGGCTGAATTGAATTATCCAACTGGCGCTTACTTTGATAGGTGGGCCGTGTTTTGTTTTGCTGTGTTTGGGCGAACTGGGTGACCATCAAGACACTGCTCGTTTAGAAAGTTAACAGTGGTTTCTTGGGCGACTGGCAGTCTTTTTTGGTTTTCCTGATACGATTCGATCAACCGCAGACTTAGTGACAAGGAGGAGACAATCATGGCTAAAGAAAGCTCGGCTTACGACGTGTTGTTTACACCGATTAAAATCGGCTCAAAGACCCTGAAGAATCGATTTTACCAAGTACCGCACTGCATCGGCGCCGGCACGAATAGCCCAGGGTTCCAGATGGCGCATCGGGGCATCAAGGCAGAGGGCGGCTGGGGTGCGATCAATACCGAACAATGCTCGATCCATCCGGAATGCGACGATACGCTGCGGATCACCGCGCGCATCTGGGACGATGGCGACGTGCGCAACCTGCGCGCCATGGTTGACCGCGTGCACAGCTTTGACGCTTTGGCCGGGTGCGAGCTGTTCTATGGCGGGCCGCACGCACCGGGCCTTGAGACGCGGACCATCTCGCGCGGGCCTAGCCAGTACAACTCGGATTTCGCAACCGTTGCGGGCTGCCCCGGATTCACCTACTCCCATGCTGCGGACAAGGACGAGATCCTGCGTCTTCAACAGCATTACGTTGACGCAGCATTGCGTGCCCGCGACGCCGGCTTCGACATCGTCGATCTTTACGGCGGGCACGGCTACGGACCGATGCAGTGGCTGAACCCCTACTACAACAAACGCACCGACGAATACGGCGGCAGCTTTGAGAACCGTGCCCGGTTTTGGATCGAGACCCTCGAGAAGTTGCGTCGTGCCGTGGGTGACGATCTGGCAATCGTGACCCGCTGCGCCGTCGATACGCTTTATGGCCCGACCGGCGTGGAGATTGGCGACGACGGGCTGAAGTTCGTGGAACTGGCATCGCCCTATCTTGACCTGTGGAACGTCGTGATCGGTGACCTCGCCGAATGGGGCGAGGACGCAGGCCCGTCGCGGTTCTACCCGATCGGACACGAGAACGAATGGATCCGCCACATCAAGCAGGCAACGAAAAAGCCTGTTGTCGGTGTTGGCCGCTACTATGATCCTGAGAAGATGTTGGAGGTGGTGAATTCCGGCATCATCGACATCATCGGTGCGGCCCGCCCGTCGATCGCCGACCCCTTCATCCCCACAAAGATCAAGGAAGGCCGGATCGATGATATCCGGACCTGCATCGGCTGCAACGTCTGTATCTCACGCTGGGAAATCGGCGGCCTGCCGTTCATCTGCACCCAGAACGCAACCGCCGGCGAAGAGTATCGCCGCGGCTGGCATCCCGAGAAGTTCGAACCGGCCAAGTCCGACAAGGACGTTCTGATCGTCGGGGCCGGGCCGGCCGGATCGGAGTGCGCGCGTGTTCTGCTTGAGCGTGGCTATACCGTTCACATCGTCGATGAGCGCGACAAGGTCGGTGGCTATGTCAATGATGTGGCGACCCTGCCGGGCCTGGCCGAATGGGGCTATCACCGCGACTACCGTGAGGTCCAGATCAACAAACTGTTGAAGAAAAATAAGGGCTCGCAGCTGGCACTTGGCCAAAAGCGGATGACTGCCGATGACGTGCTGAACTATGGCGCGGCGCGTGTGGTCATTGCAACCGGCGCCAAATGGAGCCCGGTTGGCATGAACCACAAAACGCAAGAGCCGATCCCCGGTGCCGATGCATCGCTGCCCCATATCCTTACCCCCGAGCAGGTTTTTGAGGGCAAGAAGAAAATCGGCAAGCGGGTGATGATCATCAACTACGACGGCTACTACATGGCGCCGAGCATTGCCGAAAAACTCGCCCGTGCGGGCCATGAGGTGACCGTGGCAACGATTTGCGCGCTTGGTGCCTATATGGACTTCACACTTGAAGCGCCGAATCTGCATCGCTTGATCCACGAACTTGGCATCAAGGTTCTTGGGGAAATGGCATGCTCGCGCGTCGAAGATGGTCGGGTCGAACTGTACTACATCTTCGGAGACGGGTATAAGCGCACCTTCAACGGCGTCGGGCAAAAACCGCGGACCGACAACACGACTCACGAATGGCATGATTGCGATACCGTGATCCTCATCACCGGTCGTCGGTCCGAGGACGGCCTGTTCCGTGAGTTGAAGGCGCGCAAGGACGAATGGGCCAAGAACGGCATCGACGACGTCTTCGTCATCGGTGACGCCGAAGCCCCGCGGTTGATGGCGGACGTGACGTTCGACGGCCACCGGCTGGCGCGCGAGATCGAAGATGAAAGCCCGCAGCACCAGAAGCCGTTCAAGCGCGAACAGCGCGCTTGGGGAACGCCCTACAATCCGGGCGAGAACCCGGATCTGGAATGGCGCCTGTAGGACTGAAAGGCGATCGTCGCATCATGACAAGGATCAGGGCGGCAGGCATGCCCGCCGCCCTGGCCCGGATCCTCAGCAGCGTAGCTTTTCTGACGGCAGTTCCTTCGTCGATTGGCCCGTCCCTTTCGTCTGGGTCAAGCGGCAGTTACCGGGAAAGCACCACCAAGACCAAGGGGCGGCGAATGGCCCGCCCGCACCCTAACACGGGGCCAAGGCCCAAAAAACATCGGACAACATCGGAGGTATCAACAATGTCAGAAGAAATAGGATCGGGTGGACTTGTCCGCTCGCTGGATTGGCGCGGGGCCTTCTGGGTCGCCGCAGGGGTGCCGCCGCTGGTGCTGTTCTCGATCGGTGGCATCGCCGGGGTGGCAGGGCAAGCGGCCTTCGTCGTCTGGATGCTGTCGATGCTCATGGGCTTTTCGCAAAGCTTCACCTACGCCGAAATGGCCGGCATGTTCGGCAGCAAATCGGGCGGCACCTCGGTTTACGGGGCAACGGCCTGGCTGCGCTATTCCAAGCTGATTGCGCCGCTGTCGGTCTGGTGCAACTGGTTCGCCTGGTCGCCAGTACTGTCCTTGGGCTGTGCAATTGCGTCGGGCTACATTCTGAATGCTCTGTTCCCGATCCCAGCGGCAGACAGCCAGATGGTGCTGGATTGGGTTGCGGCCAACCTTGCCAATTATACCGACACCACCCAGTCGGTGGTGGATTTCATTGCCGCAAATGCCGGCACCTCGGCCGCAGATGCGATCACCACAGTTGCCACCTCCGATGGTGTCGCCGCCCTGACCCCGGCGCTGCGTGTCTGGGAGGCGTTCCAGATCAGCGTTCCGGGTCTGGGAAGTTTGCACTTCAACTCGACGTTCGTGATCGGTGTGGTCCTGATGCTGATCATGCTGGCGATCCAGCATCGCGGCATCGCGGCCACGGCTTCAGCGCAAAAGGTGCTGGCGGTCGTCGTGCTGGGGCCATTGCTGCTGGTCGGATTGGTTCCGATCCTGACTGGTTCGATCAACTGGATGAACGTGAGCAGTATCGTTCCGCCGACAGCCTCCTATTCGGGGGTGAACGGAGAATGGAACCTGGGCGGCTGGACGCTGTTTCTGGGCGGGATGTATATCGCCGCCTGGTCGACCTACGGCTTTGAAACCGCCGTCTGCTACACTTCGGAACTGAAAGACCCCAAGCGTGACACCTTCCGCGCCATCTTCTATTCCGGCCTTTTGTGCATCGTGTTCTTCTTCCTGATCCCGTTCTCGTTTCAGGGCTTCTTCGGCCTGACCGGCATGCTGGAGCCGGGCATCGTCGATGGCACCGGCGTTGCTGCGGCCCTGGGGTCCATGCTGGGGTCGAACCAGATTCTCATCCAGATCTTCGTGATCCTGATGATTCTGGGGCTGTTCCTGGCGATCATGACGGCGATGGCGGGTTCTTCGCGCACCCTCTACCAAGGCTCGCGCGATGGCTGGCTGCCGAAATACCTCAGCAGCGTCAACAAGAACGGCGCGCCGACCGGGGCAATGTGGACCGACTTCGGTTTCAACGTGATACTCTTGGCTCTGGCCTCGGATGCGGGAGGCTACTTCTATGTGCTGGCGATTTCCAACGTCGGATACATCCTGTTCAACTTCCTGAACCTGAACGCCGGCTGGATTCACCGGATCGATTCAGGCCATCTGGACCGGCCGTGGAAGGCGCCGAACTGGCTGATCGGCTTCAACACCCTGCTTGCCTTCGTCAACGCGCTGTTTCTGGGCGCCGGTGCCAAGGTGTGGGGTTATGAGAATGCGCTGTGGTCGGGGCTGGTATTTGCCTCGTTCATCCTGCCGGTTTTCTGGTTCCGCCACTACGTACAGGACAAGGGTCATTTCCCGAAAGAGGCGATGGAAGATATGGGCCTGTCGGATCACGGCGATCTGGGGCCAAGGAAGGCCGGCATGTTGCCCTATCTGGCCTTGGCGGCGGGTGCAGCTGTGGTGCTGTGGTCGAACTGGTTCTTTGTATTGCCAGTTTGATCTGACGCAGCAGTCAGTCTCTTGCCTGGGCGGCTTTCGAGCCGCCCCGGTTCTATCTTGCACAATGGATGCTCGACGCTTGAGGAAGGCGCGCTGAAGCCGCAAAAGAGTCGCCCTTTGCGCGAGTCATTTTCAGACGACCCGAAACACAGCAATGAAAGCAAGGGTAAAACAATGACCAATTCCTGGAGATTCTCGGCACTAAGCAGCCGCCATCGGGCACTCGGCTCGGACCTTGAAGACTGGAACGGGATGGGAATGGCTTGGTCCTATTCCAAAGGCGACCCAGAGGCCGAGTATCTGGCCATTCGCACCAAGGCAGGTCTGATGGATGTCTCGGGTCTGAAAAAGCTGCACATCACCGGCCCTGCCGCCAGCCATCTGATCGAACGCGCCACGACGCGTAACGTGGAAAAGCTGATGCCGGGCCGGTCTGTTTACGCCAGCATGCTGAATGACGCGGGCAAGTTCATCGACGATTGCGTCATCTACCGGACCGCACCGAATGCTTTCATGGTGGTACATGGATCGGGCGGCGGGCATGAACAGCTGACCATGGCCGCCACCGGGCGCGATGCCGCCCTGCGCTTTGACGACAACCTGCATGATCTGTCTTTGCAAGGGCCCCTGGCGGTGGACTTCCTTGAAAAGCACGTCGAGGGTATTCGCAACCTCAACTATTTCAACCACATGCAAACCTCACTGTTTGGAAAACCTGTGATGATCTCACGCACGGGCTATACCGGCGAGCGGGGGTATGAGCTGTTCTGCCGCGGCCAGGATGCGCCGATGATCTGGGACCGCATCCTGGAGGAAGGCAAGTCGATGGGGATCATCCCGTGCCGGTTTACCACGCTGGATCTGCTGCGCACAGAAAGCAATCTTCTGTTCTTCCCCTACGACAATTCGGAAATGTACCCGTTCGACAGCGAGGGCCCCGGCGACACACTTTGGGAATTGGGCCTTGATTTCACCGTTTCGCCCGGCAAGACCGGATTCCGGGGTGCTGAAGAGCATTACCGCCTGAAAGGTCGTGAGCGTTTCAAAATCTGGGGGTTGAAGTTGGAAGGGACCAACGTGCCCGGCAATGGCGCGCCAGTATTCCAGAAGGGCACGCAAGTCGGCCTTGTGACCCAGGCAATGTATTCGCTGCTGAACAAGCACAACATTGCGATCGCGCGTCTGCCGGTCGATTGCGCCAACAATGACACCGGGCTTACAGTCAACTGCGCCACACACGGCGAAATCGCGGCGACCACCCATTCGATGCCGTTCTACGATGTCGAGAAAAAGCGCCGCACGGCCAGGGGCTAAGCGACCATTCCCGCCGGGTGCTCTGAGACCCAACCTTGGACCGCCGGACACTGGAGTTTTCCGGCTCTGATCACGGTGACGGGCTGGTTGCGCGGCTCTGGTGATGGCGTGGATGCCCCCTCCTGACGGCATCGCAATGTGCCAATGTGATGATTGTTGAAGCCATCATAGAAGAAGAGGGCACCTTCAGCGCCGTCTGCCGTTTGGCGGCAAACCTGATCATCTCTTGAAGCATTTCGGCATCGGGCGTCCTCTCAACAAGCGCCCGCAGGTTCATCATCTCGTCGGTCATTGGTGCAATCTCCGGTCAAGGTTGGCGTTAGCAACCAGACCCTAGCCGGAAAACGCCGG
>CAIXBE010000003.1 GCA_903917595.1 uncultured Rhodobacterales bacterium | reverse complement strand
GATATTGGAAATCCGCGAAATCGTTCGACAAAGCTGCGGTAGTGCTGTCGGGCCAGCAAGGTCGTCGGACAGACCACCGCGACCTGCATCCCCGATAGGGCCGCCACGAAGGCCGCGCGCATCGCGACTTCGGTTTTGCCAAAGCCCACGTCGCCGACGATCAGCCGGTCCATGGGCGAACCTTTTTCCAGATCGGCCGTCACATCGGCAATCGCGGCCAGCTGGTCGTCGGTTTCCTGATAGGGGAAGCGGGCCGCAAACGCCTCCCAGATCGAATGCGGCGCCTCCAGCACCGGAGCGTGGCGGAGCGCGCGTTCGGCCGCGACCCGCATCAACCGGTCGGCGATTTCCTTGATCCGCTCTTTCAGCTTGGCCTTCTTGGCCTGCCATGCACCGCCGCCCAGTCGGTCCAGAAGGCCCTCTTCATGGCCGTAACGCGACAGAAGTTCGATATTCTCGACCGGCAGGTAAAGCTTTGCGTTTTCAGCATATTCCAGCATGACACACGCATGGGGGGCACCCAGCGCGGTGATCGTCTCGATCCCCAGATAGCGGCCCACGCCATGTTCGACATGCACCACCAGATCGCCAGGGCTTAAGGTGTCAACCTCGCGCAGGAAGTTGTCGGCCTTGCGCTTGCGGCGGGGTTTGGCGACCAGCCGGTCGCCCAGCACGTCCTGTTCTGAAATGACCGCAAGGCCGGGGGCGACAAACCCCGCCTCCAAGGGCCAGATCAGCAGGAAAAGCCCGCCCTTGCCTTCGGGCACCTCGCGGAAATCAGAAACCTCGCGCACGCCGGTCAGGCCATTGTCGGACAAAAGCCCTTTCAGCCGTTCGCGCGCACCTTCGGACCATGAGGCGATGACAACCTGTGATTGCCGCGACATAACTTTAATATGATCAGCCAAGGCACCGAAAAGGTTTATCTTTTCCTGCTGGCGTTCCGGCGCGAAACTGCGCCCGGCCCGCGCGCCGGCATCCAGCACCCCCGGCCCCGGACTTTGCGGCAACGGCGAAAGCTGCACCACGCGCTGGCCTGCAACCGCCGCCTCCCAGGCCGCATCGTCAAGGTATAGGTCCGCAGCCGGCACCGGCTTGTAGACCGTGTCAAGGCGACCCTTTGCGCCCATCGCCTCGTGCCGTGCATCATAGCTGTCGTCGATCCCCTCCCACCGCGACAGGCGGGCGGCGGTGACCTGATCGTCCAGCACGACGCTTGCTGCGGGAAGATAGTCGAAAATCGTCTCTAGCTGGGCATGGAAGAACGGCAGCCAATGCTCCATCCCCTGATGCTTGCGACCAGCACTTACCGCCTCATACAAGGGGTCGTCAGTGCCCGCCGCACCGAACGCGATGCGATAGTTCTGCCGGAACCGGGCAATCGCCGCCTCGTCCAGAATGATTTCCGACACCGCCGAGAATTCGACCCGTTTCAATTTCTCTATGGTGCGCTGGGTTTCAGGATCGAACCGCCGCGCGCCGTCCAGCACGTCACCGAAGAAATCCAGCCGGATCGGCCCGCCCGGCCCCGGCGGGTAGATGTCGACAATCCCGCCGCGCAAGGCATAGTCGCCGGGTTCCGCCACGGTTGACACCGGCGAAAACCCCATGCGGACCAGAAAGCCCTTCAGCCGCACCTCGTCCACCCGCTCGCCGACCATGGCGCCGAATGACGCGGAGCGCACCACGTCGCGCGCCGGAATGCGTTGGGTCGCGGCGTTCAGCGTGGTGACCAGCACGAAGGGCGCTGCCAGCCCGTCAACCAGCACCGACAATGTCGCCATCCGCCGGGCCGAGATGTCAGGGTTCGGGCTGACCCGGTCATACGGCAGGCAATCCCAGGCCGGGAAATCCAGCACCACGACATCCGGCGCGGTGACGGCAAGGGCTGCGCGCATCGCCTCGGCCCGCTTGTCGTCGCGGGCTATGTGGATGACGGAATGGCCACGTGCAAGCTCACGCAGCAGGATGCGCGCGTCAAAGCCTTCGGGCGCACCGCCCATGATGATGCGTTCAGCAGTCATTCGCGCTCAAGATCAGTTCAAGACTGAAGTATTGAAGTTCATCCAGGTGCCATACAGCGCCGTCACGGTCACCGCCAGCATGCCAATAATCTGAGTGACCCGGCGATGCCATATCAGTTGACGATAAAGGGCTTCGCCGCTGTAGTTTCCGGCAGCAATCCACCGCGAAACCTTGACGCTGCGCCATATCACAACCGACATCGGAGCGATCAGCAGGAAGACCGCCTGCGCAAACTCGACCTGATAAAAGAACCCGAGAATGGCCAGAAATGTCAGCCAGAAGGCGCCCATTCCGACGATCACATAAAGTGAGTGATCAATGACATTCAGGAGGCGATTGACGTTCACCCGGACCAGGTCTGAAAGGTCGACCTCCGACTGACCACCTTCGCGGCGGGCGCGGTGGATCATGTCGTGTGGCACACCAATCACCCAATGGCTGGCCGAAGACCACAGAACGGAAAGTGCGATCCAAAACCACAGGTTGGAAAAAGACCGCATGTCGATCGTTTCAAAGAGAATATCAATCAGGTCCACGGCGGCGAATTTCCTTTCAACTGCAATCGGCCTGCCCATTCGCTTACGGGGCCTCTTGAGGCGCATCCCTTTCCATGGCAGGCAAGGCGTCAGCCTGCAAGTCTCTGCTTGCCCGGCTGTCTCAGACGTGACCGCCCAGAAAGACTTCCAGAACCGACCGCCAGAGAGGTGTGCAATGCAACCCGTTCCAGCCCCGTATCCGCACGGGCGTCCGCGCCGGACCCGCCGGACGGCCGCCCTGCGCGCGCTGACGCAAGAGGTATCGTTGTCGGCGGGCGACCTGATATGGCCGATCTTTCTGCGCGAAGGCACCAACCTGCGCGAGCCTATCGCGTCCATGCCCGGGGTTGACCGGCTGTCGCTGGACCTAGTGGTCGAGGCGGCAAAGATGGCGCAGGGTCTGGGGATTCCGGCGATCTGCCTGTTCCCCTATACCGACCCCGTACTTAAGACCGAAGACTGCCGCGAGGCGTGGAACCCCGAGAACCTGACCAACCGCGCCATCCGCGCGATCAAGGCCGCGGTGCCGGATATCGCGGTGATGACCGATGTGGCGCTGGACCCCTATAATTCGCTGGGTCATGACGGGCTGGTGCAGGGTGGGGTGATCCTGAACGACGAAAGTGTGGCGGCATTGGTCCGCATGGCGCTGGTGCAGGCCGAGGCGGGGGCCGACATTCTGGGGCCGTCCGACATGATGGATGGCCGGATCGGTGCGATCCGCGCGGCGCTGGAAAAGGCGGGCCACAAGGACGTGGCGATCCTGTCCTATTCCGCGAAATATGCATCCGCTTTTTACGGCCCGTTCCGCGATGCGGTTGGCGCGTCGGGGGCGCTGAAGGGTGACAAGAAAACCTATCAGATGAACCCTGCCAACAGTGACGAGGCGCTGCGCATGGTCGCCCGCGATCTGGCCGAAGGGGCCGACATGGTGATGATCAAGCCGGGAATGCTCTATCTGGACATCTGCCGCCGGGTAAAGGACGCCTTTGGCGCGCCGACCTTCGCCTATCAGGTGTCGGGCGAATACGCGATGATCAAGGGCGCAGCGCTGCAAGGCTGGATCGACGGCGACAAAGCGATGATGGAAAGCCTGCTGGCCTTCAAACGCGCCGGATGTGACGGGATCCTGACCTACTTTGCACCACAAGCGGCCCGGCTGTTGCAAGGTCACAAGACCTGACCCTGCACGGTTGTCGTCAGGTCGGTCAGTGAGAACGGCTTGGGCAGGAAGACCGAATTCGGAATGCCAGCCTGTCCGTTGTTCAGCACGTCTTCGGCATAGCCTGACACAAAGACCACGCGCACCTGCGGGCGGTCGAGCAAGGCTTCGCGGACCCAGGTCGGGCCATCCATGCCCGGCATCATCACATCGGTGACAAAGACATCGACCTCAAGCGAGGAATCCTCCAGCACCTTCAGCGCCTCCTCGCCGTTTGCAGCCTCCAGCACGGTATAGCCGCACAGCCGCAGCGCCCGCCCGGCAAAGGCGCGCACCGGAGCCTCATCCTCGACCAGAAGCACCACGCCTGCCCCTTGTCGCACTGATTTGCGCCGGGCCGGAGGTGGCGCTTCGACCGGCACCTCCCCGTCGAAAGTCGGGAAAAACAGGGTGAAGACTGTGCCCTTGCCCACAGTCGAATCTGCAAAGATAAAGCCGCCTGATTGTTTGATGATGCCGTAAGCCATCGACAGCCCCAGCCCCGTCCCCTCGCCCACGCCCTTGGTGGTGAAAAACGGCTCGAATATCCTTTCTAGATTCTCCGGCGCGATTCCGGTGCCTTCGTCGCGGACCCGGATCACCGAGTAGTCCCCCGCGGGCACCAGCGCCCGGTCGCGGCGAAGGTCAGCCAAAAGGGTGACAGGTTCGGTCTCGATCACGATATTGCCGCCATCCGGCAGCGCATCGCGCGAGTTGACCACCAGATTGATCAGCACCTGCTCCAACTGCCGCCGATCTGCGCGGATCGGGGACAGGGGCCGTCTGGCCCCTTGCCCCAGATGCGCAAGGCTAAGACCGACCTTTTCGACCACCAGCCGGTTCAGCAGATGGGTCAAGTCCGACAGGACCTCTTCCAGATCCAGTCTTTCGGGTTTCAAAGTCTGCTTGCGCGAAAACGCCAGCAGTTGCCCTACCAGTGAGGCCGCCCGATTGGCGTTCTGCCGGATCTGTTCCAGATCGCCAAAATCCTGATCCTCTTGCGCGTGGCGCATCAGCAAAAGATCGCAATGCCCGGAAATAGCGGTCAGCAGATTATTGAAATCATGTGCAATTCCACCCGCAAGCTGGCCGATGGCCTGCATTTTCTGGCTTTGGGCGAACTGCGCTTCCAGCGTTTTCAACTGCGTTGCATCGTTCAGGACCGCAAGGACAAGCGTGCGACCGGCGTCATTGAACCGATGCAGGGTGATTTGCACAAAGGTCTCATCCGGGATGGTCCTGGACCGCAGAACCTCGGTCCCGCCGGGCAGACGTCCGGCGACCACGTCGGCCAGCCAATCCGATACCGGGCGGCCAAGCCCGTCAAACAGGTCGTGAAACATCAACGACCGCAACTCTCCTTGCAGCATCAGGTCGCGGGCAAAGCGGTTGGCGGATCGCAAGACCCCGTCACGACCAAAGGTCATCATGGCGACCGGAACCTCTTCCAGATCGGCGCCGCCGGTGTCTGATGCAGGTCGCTCGGGCAGCGTCCGCTCGGGCATGGGGTCATCCGGCAAAGAGGACGGCAAACGGAAATCCTCGATCCGCCACAAGTAGCGCTCGGCCCCCTGGCGCTGCACCGAACGCTGCACCGAAAGCCGCAGCATGCCGTTGTGAACCGCCGTGTCATGGCGGGCAAAGCCATCAGCGGCGGCCTGTGTCTGCAGCCGCATCAGCAAGGGGCCGGGGTCCAGCACCGAACGGGTCAGCCCCTCCAGCATAGTGCGGGCATCGGAACCAAAGCGCGCTTCGGCGGCGGGATTGCGCAAGATCAAATGGCCCTGCGGGTCGGTCGACAGCCAAGCCGCCGGATCATCGGCCAGAAGTTCGAAAACCCGCCTCTCGTCGCGTTGGGGGTTGCTTGGGTCCAGAAGGGTCAGAAACCGGACCACCAATGCTGCAAAGGTCAGTGAAAGCCCGGTCAGGCCAGCCACCGGTCCCAGCGAGAACCAGCCAAGGGTAGCAGAGGTGGCCAGACCAATGCCGATCCCGGCAAGGATCATACTGCCGGACTGGGGCCATTGCCCCCGCCGCGCCAGCGATGTCAGACCCAGATCCGGCAAGGCGCACCCGTCATTTCCCCGCCCCACCTTCGCGGTGAAAGGGTTAACCGATGCTTAACCGGGATGCGTATGCGCGCAAAGGTTGTTCTTTCAGGCCCCACTTCGCCGCAAAAGAGCAAGGAAGAACCCGTCGCCGCCCGTCAGGGGGGTCAGGGACAGGCTGCTTTCGGGCACCCAGCCGGAATGGTCGGCCTGAAACCGGGCAATCTGGTCGCGGTTTTCCGCGTCCAGCATCGAACAGGTGACATAGGCCAGCCAGCCCCCTTCCCGGACCATCGGCGCGACCCGGTCCAGAATCTCTGCTTGCGTGGCGATGACGAATTGCAGCTTTTCCGGTGTCAGCAACCACTTGCCCTCAGGGTCACGCCGCCAGCTTCCCGATCCCGAACAGGGCGCGTCAACCAGCACCAGATCATAGGGAGCCTGCGCCTGCGGTGCGGGGGTCTGCGTCACCCGAACCCCGGCTCGGTCGGCGCGTGGCCCAAGGTCTGCCATCCGGCGCGGCGCTGCGTCATGGGCGAAAAGCACCAGCCGCGCCCGCGCCGCCATGGCCAAAGTCTTGCCCCCGCCCCCGGCGCAATAATCAAGCACCCGCATGCCATCGGTCAGGGGCAAAGCCTGGGTCACCTGCTGCGATGCAAGGTCCTGCAATTCGACCAGCCCCCCGGCATAGGCCTTGCAGCCCTTGATCTTGCGCGCCCCGCGTTGCACCTCCAAGGCAAGATCGGAACCCGGCACGGCCTGGGTCGTGATCCCCTCGGCCTCCAGCGCCTGTATCGCGCCATGACGTGAGGTCTTGCCCGGATTGATCCGCAGATAGACCGGCGCGCGGGCAGCCATCGCGGCCATCACCGGCTTGAAGTTCTCTCCCAGACTTGCCCGCATCGGAGCTTGCAACCAGTCGGGAAGGTTCAGCGTCTCCCCCTCGGTTGGCGCGCGCCCGGCGTCTGTGACAGGATCGGGCGGCACAGGCGCGTGGGGGCCGCCGGTAAAGTGGTCCCGCGCAGGGTCATCGAACATGGCCCGCGCATAGCCCAGCACCAGCCCGCGCCCGGTCAGCCCGCCACCAAGCGCGGCAAAGCTGGCCCGGCTGCGCAGGCAGTCAAAGACGATGTCGCGCAGTTCGGCCCGGTCGGTCGACCCGGCATAGCGCGCAGACCTCGCCCAGTTGGTCAGGACCTGTTCAACCGGAGACCCGGCAAGCACCCGGTCCAGCACCTCGATTGCCGCCGACATGCGGGCTGCGGGGGTCATGACCGCGATTGTCCCATCACAAGACCGTCAGCCAACGCGGTAATTCGGGCTTTCGCGGGTGATCTGAACGTCATGGACATGACTTTCCTTCAACCCGGCCCCGGTGATTCGGACAAACTGGCAGTTGCTGCGCATTTCGGCGATGGTGCCGTTGCCGGTATAGCCCATGGCCGCCCGCAAGCCGCCGATCATCTGGTGAATGACCGCCGCCGCCGAACCCTTGTAGGGCACCTGTCCCTCGATCCCTTCCGGCACCAGTTTGTCGCTGGCGGCATCCTTCTGGAAATAGCGGTCGGCCGAGCCGCGCGCCATGGCCCCCAGCGACCCCATGCCCCGGTAGGCCTTGTAGCTGCGGCCGTTCCACAAGATCAGCTCGCCCGGAGATTCGTCGGTCCCGGCAATGGCCGATCCGACCATGGCGCAAGAGGCCCCCGCCGCGATGGCCTTGGCGAAATCACCGGAATACTTGATGCCACCGTCGGCGATGATCGGCACATCACCTGCCGCATGGCTGGCGTCCATGATCGCGGTCAGTTGCGGCACACCCACACCCGCCACGATCCGCGTCGTGCAGATCGACCCCGGACCGATGCCGACCTTGACCGCATCCGCCCCGGCCCCGATCAGCGCACGCGTCGCCTCGGCCGTGGCCACGTTGCCGGCAATCACCTGCACGGTGTTCGACAGCCGCTTGATCCGTTCGACCGCGATGGCCACGCTTTCGGAATGGCCATGTGCGGTGTCGATCACCACCAGATCAACGCCCGCGTCGATCAGCGCCTGACTGCGCTCGTATCCCGCATCGCCGACCGTGGTCGCTGCGGCCACCCGCAACCGGCCAAGCTCGTCCTTGCAGGCCTGCGGGTTCAAGACCGACTGCTCGGTATCCTTCAGCGTCAAAAGCCCGGTCAGCTTGCCGGTGCCATCGGTCACCAAAAGCTTTTCGATCCGCCGCGCCTTCATCAGGCTGATCGCCTGCGCCCGGTCCACCGGTTCGCGCAAGATCGCCAGATTGTCCGAAGACATCATCACCCGGACCGGAGTCTTGTCGTCGCTAGCAAAACGCATGTCGCGGTTGGTGACGATGCCGACGACGCGGCCGATCTCGTCCACCACAGGGAATCCGGTGATCGAATAGCGCTCCATCAGCAGTTTGGCATCGGCAAGGGTCTGGTCGGGCGTCAGGGTGATCGGCTGGTAAACCACGCCGGATTCAAACCGCTTGACCCGCCGGACCTCGCGCGCCTGCGCCTCAAGGTCCAGATTGCGATGGATCACCCCGATGCCGCCGGCCTGCGCCATGGCAATCGCCATGCGGCCTTCGGTCACCGTGTCCATCGCGCTGGACAATAGCGGGATGTTCATCCGTACCGCCTTGGTCACAAAGGTTGATGTGTCGGCCTGCGACGGCAGAACGCTGGATGCGGCGGGCACCAAAAGCACGTCGTCAAAGGTAAAAGCCTCACGAATCTCCATGGGAATTCCCTCCGGGAGTGGCGTCGTTTGGCGGTTCCCCTTTTCATGGGGCGGTGGGTTATGCAAGCGCAAACTGGGCTGAACCGGGGCAGGCAAAAACCACCCTTGCAGCCCCGCGCCCGGCATGCAGACTGCCGGGCATTCAAGGAGAGCCGCCCGATGCGCGTCGCAATTGTCGAAAACACCAAGGTGACCCATCACGGACAGGTTGGCGTGGCCCTGCACGAGGCGGCGGCCGTGATCGACATTTACAAACCTTGGTCGAGCCAGCCCCTGCCTGCGACCGTTGACGCCGATGCGCTGGTGGTCTTTGGCGGCGAGCAAGCGGCGACCGATGACGACATCCATCCCTACCTGCCCGACCTTGCCCGGCTGATGGCCGCCTACACTGAAGCCGCGCGTCCGGTGCTTGGCATCTGCCTTGGCGCGCAGCTGCTGGCTCGCGCCTTCGGGGCGGATAACCACCTTGGCACCGCGCCCGAGTTTGGCTGGGTCGATGTCGCCCTTACCGAGGCCGGTCGCGCCGACCCGGTTCTGTCCGTGCTGCCCGAGCGCTTTCCGATCTTTCAGTGGCATTCGGACACCTTTACCCTACCCGCAGGCGCCATCCACCTTGCTGGCACCAAGACTGCGCAAAATCAGGCGTTCCGCATTGGCCGCGCCACCTATGGCACCCAGTTTCACTTCGAAGCCAGCCGCGCCGTGGTTGCTGACTGGCTGCACCGCTTTCCCGAAAACATAGCTAAAGCCGCCCCGGAATTTCCAGCCCTGCACACAGATCACGCCGCAACCCGTGGCGCAGCCGCTGACCGCCATGGTCTTGCCCTGGCCCGGGCCTGGGTCACGCTGATCTAAGCTTCCCAGGATTCCTCTTGGCAAAAATACTCATCTTTCTTGCTGCCAGCCGGGGACAACGTTGTCAGATATCACGCCACAGCCGCGTTCGTCTTGGTGGCCAACTGCCCCCCGGCCCAAAGCTTCAGCACCTTGAACGCCAGAGCCGGCACGACCAACACCGCCGCAGCCAGAAGTGCGATGCCCGCCCAGGCCAGCAGGCCGCCCTGACCAAGCAAGGCGGTCGCAGCGGCGGTCAGCGGAAAGGTAAAGGCCCCCCATAGCGCCGAGAACCCTGCCGCCGTGATCCAGCGCAACCCGGCGCCAAGCGCAACAAGGATCAGCACCATGGCCACCTGAAAGACCATGGCAAACCCGCCCATATCCAGACCCGTCGCCACAATGGAAAACAGGGCCGCAGGGGCCAGATGGATCACCAGCATCGGCCGCAAGGGTGCTGGCGGGATGCGCTGCCAAAGCTGCCGCCCGCTTAAGGACCAGATCGCCACGGCCAGCGGCAGGGTGATCCAGAACAGCGCCTGCGCCAGCCCGCCCTGCCCCAGTGCAAGCGCTGCCGGGGCGGCGACGATGAAGCCGACGAAGTTCAGATGCATGCCGGGGTTCACTGCCCGCGCCTCGGCTGGCAGGGTGGCCAGCACCCGCAGCGTCAAAAGCGCCAGCACGCCATGCGCCAGAAGCGACGCCAACAGCAGCACCATCGCCAGCCGCGCTGCATAAGGCACCAGAAGGGCGGCAGAGGTCATCCCCCCCATGCTTGCCGCTGCCAGCCCCGCGCGCGACGGCAAGACCTTCATATCCTCAAGGATCACCCCTGGTCGACGGCGCAGCTTCAGCCCATAGGCCAAAACCCCGAACGTCCAAAGTGCCACCGCGACGCCTGCGGCCAGATCGGAAGGGGCGGTGGGAAGGTTCAGCCATGACATACCGGCCCGCAAACCGATGGCCAGACCGCACAGGCCCAGCAGGACCGGAAAGATGGCCGGCGGCGTGGTGGCAAAGGCAGGTGTACGCCTGGGCGGAAACTCTGGCGGCGGATAACGTTTGGGCCTTGGTTCGGTTGTCATGTTGGTTTCCTTAACCTTGCGCCCGCACGTCGCGTCGTGACCGGGGACAAGCAATGCAGAATGCCCACGCTCAACGCATTGATCTTGCTCAAACCGAAATCATCTTCTGTCCGAAAAGACTATGTCTCAGCCCTCGGCCAAATAACCGGAAACCAGTCCTCGCGCAGGCGCTGGCCCGGCACCATGTCATGTCCGGGATAGGGTGGCGAGGTCGGCCCGGGCCGTTCCACATAGCGCGCATCGTCGCCAACCAGCCTCAAGGAGAACGCCCGCCGCCGGTTCGTTGTCGTGTTGCCGCGCGCGCCGTGCAGGGTACGGAAGTTGAAGGCGACGGCATCGCCCGGCTCCATCTCCCATTCCATGATCTTCATCCCCTCAGCCTCGGGATCGGGCACCGGCATATAATCGTCCTTGCCGGGATAGAAGTTCGTCTCGGACATCCAGCGGGTTGGCAGCACGTCCTTTTCCCACAGATGCGAGCCTGCAACACAGCGCAACGCCGCTTCGCGCACCGGGTCCAGTGGCGACCAGAAGCTGACGGTCTGGCGGCCTTCGACAAAGTAGTAAGGCCCGTCGGTATGCCAGGGCGTCGGCTTGGTGGTGCCGGGCTCCTTGACCAGCACATGGTCGTGGAACATCTGAACACGATCGGTTTGCATCAGTCCTGCCGCCACCTCGGCCACGGGCGATTGCCGGATCACCGCGCCGAATTCGGGGATACGGGTCCAGTTGCAGTAGTCGTCGAAGAAATATCCCGGCTCGCCCGGTTTCAGCGTCGCCATTTGGTGCGTCGGGCTGGCCATGTTGCGCGCCACCCCGGCGCGCAGCATGTCGACCCAGTCGGCCCAAAGACCCTTGACCAGCACCACCCCGTCGCGCTGGTAGTCCTCGACCATTTCCTCTGTCACCGTGACCATCGCCGCCCCTTTCGTTTTGCCCCACCCTGCCCCGCCTTGCAGATCACGGCAAGACCAGCAACGTCGGTCCAAGCGCCCGCAGCGCCGCCCCGGTGCCCAGCTTGAACGCGGCAAGGCCCGGGGCCTGTTCGCTGTCGATCGTGCCAAGGTCCAGCCAGCGCACGCCCTCAGTTGCCAAAGCCTCGGCGGCGCGGGTCAGCATCAGGGCATGCACCCCCGCCGCACGGGCAAAGTCGGACCCCCAGGCGAGATGATAGCTGGCGCTGGTCCCGTGCCGGATGAACGCCATGGCCGCCTGCAGCCTGCCACCCTGACGCCACTCCCACAGCCGCAGGCAGTCATCCGGCAAGGCGCGGGTAAAGCGTTCTGGAAAGGATTGGTAACTTCGTTGGGCGCGCTGACGGGCTTCAGCCTTGATCAACTGGTCCAACGTGCGCCGGGTGTCGGGGACGACATCCAGCCCAGCCCGTTCGGCCTTGGACAGATGATTGCGCCAGTTCCGCGCCATTCCGGCCCGCAGGTCAGGCCCCAGCGCCCAGACCGCATGGTGCATCGGGGTGACCAGCGGGATCAGACCCCTGCCCCGGATGGCCTCCTCCGGGGTTACAAGGGTCAGCCCCGGCCAGCGCGCCACCTTTCGCAGCGCCTGTTTGCGGGTGATGTCGTCGGTTCCCAAAGCCCAGACCGGCCCGCGCAGCACCATGCGGCGGCGTCCACGCTCGACAGCCAACGCCTGACCGCAGCCCAGATCCAGCCACCGCACCCGCGCACCGAGACTGGCCACCGCAGCCGCATAGACCGCGCTTTGCTGCAGGGGCAGGAATGTATCGCATTCGCCACAGTCTTCCATCCGGCGATTAACCGTCAGGAAAGCTTTCAGGATGCTTAATCGCAGGTATGAAACCTGTCTCTGTCCCCACGACCTTGGCCCCCACCCCCAGACTAACGCTGTGGGTTCCGGTCGCTCTTTCGCTGGGGCTGTGCGTTTTCTGGCTTTTGCTGGTCGCCGTGATCAACCGCTAAGCATCGCAGGATGCGCAACCGCCTGTTCAAAGCCCTTTGACGCATCGTCATTCCGCGACTATCGTCCGGTGCTGGAACCTGACCGGGATTGACCTGCCGATGAATCTCAAGGAACTCGCGACCCTGCTGGGCCTGTCGCCCACCACCGTCTCGCGGGCGCTGAACGGCTATCCGGAGGTGAACGAGGCGACCCGTGCCCGGGTTGCGGTAGCGGCACAGGCGCATAACTATCAACCAAGCATGCGGGCGATAAGGCTGGCCACCGGCCGGGCGATGGCGGTTGGCCATGTGATCCCGGTCGCCAACCGCCATGAAATCGTGAACCCGGTCTTCGCCGATTTCATCGCCGGGGCCGGGGAAACCTACAGCCGCAATGGCTATGATCTTCTGCTGTCGGTGGTGCCCGACGCGGACGAGGAAAAGACCTACCGCAACCTGAAACTTAAGGGCACGGTCGATGGCGTGATCGTGCATGGACCGCGCCTGAACGATTCGCGGATTGCGCTTTTGCGCGACATCGGCCTGCCTTTCGTCGTGCATGGCCGCGCCACCGGGACCGACTTGCCCTATTCTTGGCTGGACGTGAACAACCGCCGCGCCTTTCGCGGGGTCACCGACCACCTTCTGGACCTTGGCCACCGCCGCATCGCGCTGATCAACGGGCTGGAGTTCATGGATTTCGCCATCCGCCGCCGCGCGGGCTATGTCGAGGCGCTGAAGGATCGCGGCATCAGCGCCGACCCTGATCTGATGAGTTCGGGCGAGATGACCGAAAACGCGGGCTACCGGGCCGCGCAACGCCTGCTGGACCTGCCCGATCCGCCGACCGCAATCTTGTGCGCGTCGATGGTGTCGGGCATGGGGGCCCGCCGCGCCGCCGAGGCGACGGGCCGCCAGATCGGGCGCGATCTGTCTATAGTGATCTTTGACGACGATCTGTCCTACATGCGCAACGGCGAAGACACGCCGATCTTTACCGCCGCAAGGTCTTCAGTGCATGAGGCAGGAAAGCTGGTCGCCGAGATGCTGCTGGAGATCATCGCCGACCCCGCCGCCCCGCCGCGTCAACGCTTGCTGGAGGCTGATCTGGTCATCGGCCAGACCTCCGGACCGGCACCTGAAATTGCCCCCAGACTATCCACTGGCGCAGACCACTGAAGCCACTTATGACCGCCGCAGCCGCTTTGGGGGCCGCAATCTGGAGACTGCCATGACCACCGCAACGCCTCTTGTCATCCTTGCCGACATCGGTGGCACCAATACCCGCGTTGCCCTTGCCGACGGAACCGCCCTGCGGATGGACACGGTCCGCCGGTTTTCCAATGCCGAATACCACGCCCGCGGTCAGGACATCGCGCATGTGCTGGCTGATTATCTGGCCCAGACCGGCGCAAGTGTCTCGGGTGTCTGTGTGGCGGCGGCTGGGCCGGTGCAGGACGGTGTGGCCACGATGACCAACCTTGACTGGGTGATCGACGGGCCCAAACTGCGGGCTGCAACCGGCGCAACCCGCGTGGCGATCCTGAACGATCTGCAGGCCCAAGGTCAGGCGCTAGAACATATCCCGGCCGCCAACCTGCGCCGGGTGATCGACGGACCGGTCAAGCCGGGGGCGTCGATGCTGGTCGTGGGCCTTGGGACCGGCGTCAATGCCGCCCCCGCCCATGCCGTCGCCGGGGGCCGTCTGGTCCCGCCGTCGGAATGCGGCCATGTGACAATGGCGATCCGCACGGAGGAGGATTTCCGTCTGGCCCGCTTTGTCGAGGCAACCCTGAAAGCCAATGGCGATGTGCCCCATGCCGGGGTCGAAGAGGTGCTGGCCGGTCGCGGCCTTGCCAATCTGCACGCCTTTGCTGCCCATGAGCGTGGCCAGCCCGGCGGCCTGAATTCGGCCGAAGTGCTACAGGCGCTGGCCGCAGGGGATGCCACGGCGGTCGAGGCAGCGCGGCTTTATGTGCATGTCCTTGGCCAGATTCTTGCTGACCTGGCCCTGATCCACCTGCCCTATGGCGGCATTTTCCTGATCGGCGGCATGTCCCGCGCCATGGCGCCGCATTTCCAGCGCTTCAATCTGGAAGCCGCCTTCCGCGAACCGCGCCGCGTGGACCTTTTGCAAAAGGACTTCTCGGTCTCGGTCGTTGAAGACGACTATGCTGCCCTGACCGGCTGTGCGGTTTTTCTGAACGGTTCGGTCTAAGTCTTAAATTCTTCGTCGGAAAATTTCAGACTACTTCAACCGATCCTTCAGAAACTCCAGCGTCACCCCCAGCCCGTCCGGAGCAATCCCGTGGCCGGTGCCTTCCATCACATGGCCATAAGTCGGAAATCCCGCTGTCACCAGCGCATCCCCCGCCATGCCCATGTTTTCAAACGGCACCACCGGGTCCTGATCGCCATGGATCAGCAGGACCGGAGGTTTCACCAGCGCGTCTGCGATCAACATTTCGGGGCGCAAAAGCCGGCCTGAAATCGCCACCACCCCCGCCATCGCCTGCGGGCGGCGCGGGGCGATATGCAGGCTCATCATCGCGCCCTGACTGAAGCCCACCAGCGCCAGACGGTCGGCGGTCAGCCCCTCATCCTTCAGACGTGCATCCAGAAACCCGTTCAGATCGCGGGTTGCCGCATCCAGCCCGGCCTCGGCCTCACTTTGCGGCGAGCCGTCCATGCGAGGGATCGGGAACCACTGATACCCAAAGCCACCGCCCCGGCAAGGCTCGGGCGCGTCAGGGGCCAGAAACACGGCGCCCGCCAGGTGCGGCGCCAGCACATCGGTCAGCCCCAGAAGATCGGCCCCGTCCGCGCCATAGCCGTGCAGAAAGATCACCAAAGATTTGGCTTTGCCTTGTGCCGCGCCTTTCCGGCCGAATTTCAATTCCCGCATCACATGATCCCTTCGCGTTCCTTCGCGACCCGGTAATAGGCCCAGAGGATGCGCGCCGCAACCGACCGCCAGGGCGACCAGTTCGCCGCCATCCGGCGCAGCGCCTTGTCGGTAGGCCGGGCCTCCAGCGCGAACAGCATCCGGGCGGCCTCTTGCAGGGCCAGGTCCCCCGGCGCGAAGACATCGGCCCGGCCAAGCGCGAACATCGCGTAAATTTCGGCGGTCCAGACCCCGATGCCCGGGACCGCAACCAGTTGCGCGATGACCTTGTCGTCGGGCAGGATGCGCAAGGCGGCAAAGTCGATCCCTGCCCCTGCCAGCGCCCGGCCATAGCGCGCCTTTTGCCGCGACAGACCGGCAGCGCGCAGATCGTCATCACTGGCGCAGGCCATTGCTTCGGGCAAGGTCAGCCCCGCCGCCTCGAGCCGCGCCCAGATCGCCCGGGCCGAAGCGACCGACACCTGTTGCCCGACAATGGCCCGCAACAGGGCGGCAAACCCGTCCTCCTCGCGCCGGAGCGGCAGATCGCCGACCAGCGCCAATGCCCGCGCAAAGGCCGGGTCCTGCGCGCCCAGCCAGGCCGCCCCTTCGGCAACACAGTCCAGCGAGTGAATAATCCGTCCAACCATATTCACCTGTTCCCAAATATCCCCGCCGGAGGCAACCCACGTTTGACCCTTGTCGCCCGGGTTCAGGACGCTTACCGATAGCGCCATGACCCAAGATTCAACCGCCCACCGCAACGTCCTTGTTCTTGTCGCCGCTCAGGCCGTGCTTGGCGCGCAGATGCCGATGATCTTTACCATCGCCGGCCTGGCGGGATCGACCCTTGCCCCCAGTGCCTGCTGGGCGACACTACCGATCTCGATGACGGTGATCGGATCGATGCTCACCGCCACACCGATCTCAGCCCTTATGCAGCGCCATGGCCGCCGCGCGGGCTTTGTCGCGGGCGCGCTTGGCGGGGCGCTTGGCGCGGCGATCGGGGCTTACGGGCTGGCCACCAGCAGCTTTCTTCTGTTCTGCATCGGCGCGTTGTTGACCGGTATCTACATGTCGGCCCAGGGATTTTATCGCTTTGCCGCCGTCGACACCGCGTCGGACGCCTTTCGCCCCAAGGCAATCAGTTGGGTGATGGCCGGGGGGCTTTTGTCGGCAGTGCTGGGTCCGCAACTGGTCAAGGTCACGGCCGATAACATGGCGGTGCCGTTCCTTGGCACCTATCTGACCATCATCGTGCTGAACCTTGTCGGGATGTTCCTGTTCGCCGGCCTGAAAATCCCCAAACCGAAGCCCCCCGCTGCGGGTTCGCCGCTGGGACGCTCGCGCGGGGAATTGCTGCGCACGCCACGGATTGCCGTCGCGATGATCTGCGCCACGGTGTCCTATGCCTTGATGAATCTGGTGATGACCTCGTCGCCCTTGGCCGTGGTTGGTTGCGGCTTTGACAAAAGCTATGCCGCCGATGTGGTGACCGCGCATGTCCTTGCGATGTATGCGCCGTCGTTCTTTACCGGCCATCTGATTGCGCGGTTCGGGGCCGAACGGATCATCGCCATTGGCCTTGTGATCCTTTCTGCAGCAGGGGCTGTCGCCATCGCCGGGGTGGAACTGGAGAATTTCTTCATCGCCCTGATCCTCTTGGGCCTTGGCTGGAACTTCGGTTTCATCGGAGCGACCACAATGCTGACCGCCGCCCAACGCCCCGAGGAACGGGGGCGCCTGCAGGGTCTGAACGACCTTGTGGTGTTTGGCGGGGTGATGATGGCCAGCTTTTCGTCCGGTGGTCTGATGAACTGCGCCGGAGGCTCGCCGCAGGCGGGCTGGCAGATGGTCAACCTGGCGATGCTGCCGTTCCTGGTGCTGGCAGGCGGGGCGCTGATCTGGCTGTGGCTTCGCCCGGCAGACAGCCGCGCCTGACCCGCCGCTCTTCGCTTCCCTTCGGGCGCTCATCGCTGTGCAACCCCCAGCGAAGACTGACCGAAAGGAAAGGATGAGCGGCCCTACCAGCGCCCCGAAACAGCCTGCCACAACAGCCGCCCACGGGTGCGGACCTCGGCGATGTGCAGGTCTCGGGCCATCACACGCTGTGGCTCGGCTGCAGCCAGCCGCAGGACCGGTTCAGCCGTCCAACCCGCCAGCAGGGCCGGGACTGCAGATTTCGGCACCGACGCCCGTTCCTGCCGCGCAAAGCCCAGCCGGGAAAGCCCGGCATTTGCAATATCCTGCGGCGAAACACTCTCTGGCAAGGGCTGGCGTCCCCGCACCGCAAGGTCGGGCACCGCACGCAGGTAGGCCGCCGCCGCCGCCGCCCAACCATAGGCCCGGACTGCAGGCTCTGCCCGGTCCGGAGCCCCCAGCGCCTTTGCTGCCATCCACATCAGGCCAGCGCCCGTCGCCTCAAGATATTCGCTTAGCTCCGTCAGACCAGCATGCGGCTCGGGGTGGATATCCCAGCGCCGCGCGGCAATCAGGGTGTCCAGCACCGCGACCGGCAGACCAAAATCCCGGATCACCTCATGCAGCGGCCCTGCCATCTCATGTGCCCGCGCAGCGCCGGA
Source organism: uncultured Rhodobacterales bacterium (assembly GCA_903917595.1). Taxonomy (GTDB): domain Bacteria; phylum Pseudomonadota; class Alphaproteobacteria; order Rhodobacterales; family Rhodobacteraceae; genus Tabrizicola; species Tabrizicola rara. Next base: position 2,382 of record CAIXBE010000003.1, on the reverse strand, counting down.
TGAGGCATTTTCCACCACGTCGCGCCACCATTGCAGGCGCATTTCGGCGATCAGCGGTTCCTGCGTGACCCAGGGCGCGCGGGCCACCTCCAGATTGAACGCATAAAGCGGGAACAGCCGCGCGCGCGCAGCAACCGGAGCGGCCATGACCGCGCGAAACCGGTCATGGTCGCCGCGTTCGACCAGCGCCGCACAGGCTGCAATGGTCATGCGGGCGCACCGATGTCGCGGATCAGCTTCCACTGGATCGCGTCCAGAAGTGCCTCGAAACTGGCGTCAACAATGTTGGCGCTGACGCCCACGGTTGACCAGCGACGGCCTTGGGCGTCCTCGCTATCAATGATGACGCGCGTCACCGCCTCGGTGCCGCCATTGGTGATGCGCACTTTGAAATCGACCAGCCGCATGTCGTCGATGCAGGCCTGATAGGGGCCAAGGTCCTTGGCCAAGGCCTTCGACAGTGCGTTGACCGGCCCCCGGTCGGACCCGCCTTCATCCATGCTGTCGCTGACCGACATCATCTTCTGATCGCCGATCTTGACCACCACGACCGCCTCGGACAGGCTGATCATGCGGTCATACTTGTTCTTGCGCCGCTCAACGGTGACCCGGTAGCGTTTGACCTCGAAGAAGGTCGGGCAGAGGCCAAGCTCCCGCCGCGCGACCAGCTCGAAACTTGCCTGCGCGCCGTCATAGGCATAGCCCTGATCCTCGCGCTCTTTCACCACCTCGATGATCCGGCCAAGGCGGGGGTCCTTGGGGTCGACGCTGATGCCCGCGGCCTCCAGCCGCGCCCGCAGGTTGGATTGCCCGGCCTGATTGGACATCGGGATCACGCGCTCGTTGCCGATCAGCGACGGGTCGATGTGTTCGTAGGTGGTCGGGTCCTTCAGGATTGCGCTGGCATGCAGGCCCGCCTTGTGGGCAAAGGCGCTGGCCCCGACGTAAGGCGCCGCCCGCAGCGGCACCCGGTTCAGGATGTCGTCCAGCATGCGGCTGGTTTTCAACAGCCCCGCCAGCGCAGCATGGGTGACGCCGGTCTGGAACTGGCTGGCGAAGGGTTCCTTCAGCAGCAGCGTCGGGATCAGCGTGACAAGGTTCGCGTTGCCGCAGCGTTCGCCAAGGCCGTTCAGCGTGCCCTGAATCTGGCGCGCCCCGGCAAGAACGGCGGCCAGCGAGTTTGCCACCGCGTTGCCGGTGTCGTCGTGGCAATGGATGCCTAGCTGGTCGCCGGGGATACCGGCCGCGATGACCTCGGCCGTCACACGGCCCACTTCGGCCGGCAAGGTGCCGCCGTTGGTGTCGCAGAGGACGATCCATCTTGCGCCAGCTTCAAGGGCCGCGTGCAGGCAAGAGAGGGCATAACCGGGGTTGGCGCGGTAGCCGTCGAAGAAGTGTTCCGCGTCGAACAGGGGTTCGCGACCCTTGGCAACCAGGTGGCGGATGGAGGACGCGATGGCCTCGCGGTTCTCCTCCAGCGTGACATTCAGGGCGGTGGTGACGTGAAATTCGTGGGTCTTGCCGACCAGACAGACGGCGGGGGTATTCGCGTTCAGGACGGCGGCGAGGGTGTCGTCATTCTCGGCCGACCGACCCACGCGGCGGGTCATGCCGAAGGCGGTGAGGGTGGCTTTTGTGGCCGGGGGGGCCGCAAAGAAATCACTGTCGGTCGGGTTGGCACCCGGCCAGCCGCCTTCGATATGGTCGACCCCGAGGGCATCGAGAGCCGCCGCGATCTGGTGTTTCTCGGCGACGGAAAACTGGACGCCCTGGGTCTGCTGGCCGTCGCGGAGGGTGGTGTCGAAGAGGAAAAGGCGGGTGCGGGTCATGGGAGTGTCCACAGTGGACGGGATTTCGGAGTGTGGGATTTCAAGGGGTTGGGTGTGGGCGTTAAGGTGGTCGTAACCATGTCGACGCCCGGGACGGGGTTTCTTGGGGTCATTTCAGCGTCTCGCCGGTGCCGAAAAATTTTCGACGAAAATTTTTCTCTTGTTGGAGGGGGTCATTGGAGCGTCTCCAGCTTGGCGGGGTCGAAACCGGGGCCGGGGACGAGTTCGACGCCTGCCTTGGACATGCGGACTTCGACGCCAGCGGCGATGAGGGCAGATTTGAGGGCATCGACGGCGGAGAAATCTTTGGACGCCATGGCGGCCAACCTAAGGGCTGTGAATTGGGATAGGAGTGAATCAAGCAGAATTTTCGCTGCTAGTTCTTCAACAGCGCCATTGACAACCCAACTTCCCATGACTGCATTGTCTTCCAAAAGTCCTAGCAAGCGCGCCGAGGCGGCGAAGTCGTCAACCTCCTTCTGGCTCACGTCATTGCGCTGTCGCATTTCCATGGATTTCGCAAGTGCGTGTAACTCGGTCAGCGCCAATAGAT
>CAIXBE010000002.1 GCA_903917595.1 uncultured Rhodobacterales bacterium | reverse complement strand
CCTTGAGGCCATGATCGAGAAGGTGGCACAAGCCACGCCCGGCGAGCCGTGGCAGCACGTCGGCAACAAGTTGATGCAGACCGTCCACGAAAGCCGCGAGTGGCCCGACGTGAGGGTGTGGCCGTCGTGGATGTTCAATCCTGACCACTATTCCGGCGTCACCTACACCGGCCCGGAGAAGCCCTACGCCCGGCAGCATTGGGGCTCGACGAAGGGGAAGTATTGATGGCAACCGATGCTCCTATGCCACTTGAGATTGCGCTTGCTCGGTTCTTTCCCGAGGGAGGTGTGACAATAAGCATGATGCGCACAGCTATTCGTCGCGGCGACTTGACATGCGAGCGGATTGGGCGGTCCTACTTTGTCACCGCAGACGACATCAGGCAGTGGAGGCACACATGCCGCGCAAGAGGCTCCCGGCACGACTTAGGATCAAGGAACGGCCAGCCGGTCCTCGATGGGTCATTGTCGATGGAAGAACGGAAATCGACACTGGCTGCAGCCCTGGCGATTATCAAGAGGCCCAAGAAAAACTCGGCACCTACATTGCCGAGACGCGGACAATCGACACCAGCACCCGCAACCCCGCTCAAATTAGTGTCGCAGACGTAGTCGCCCTTTACATCAAGCACCACCCAGCCGCGCCCGGCTGCTATCACGCCACGCCGCTGCTCGGGTTCTTCGGACTGAAGACCCTGCGCGAGATCAACGGGCAGCTGTGCCGGGCATACGCTAAGGAGCGCGGCGCCAAGGTCACAACCGGCACCGTCAGGCGCGAGCTAGGCACCCTCCAGGCGGCAATCAATTTCTGGCACGTAGAGAGCCCGCTGGACGCGGTGCCGAAGGTCTGGAAGCCCGAGGACAGTGCACCGAGGGATCGCGTGCTGACGCGCTCGGAAGCCGCTCGGCTGCTGTCTGCAGCCCGTCGCTTGTGCCTTCCTTATGTAGCCCGCTTCATCCTCCTCGGCCTCTACACCGGCACCCGGCACGCCACGATCCTGTCGCTGCGCTGGTATGAGAGCGACAGCGCCGGGTGGCTCGACGCAGAGCGTGGGATCATCTACCGGGCCGGCAAGGCAGAGAGGCAGACGCGGAAGCGCAGGGCGGCGGCGAGGATACCAGACCGCCTACTCGCCCACGTCAGGAGATGGGCTGCCCTTGACCTCGCCAGAGGCCCCCAGACGGCAGTCGTCAGGTACAAGGGGCAGCCGATCACCCGGCAGCAACGCGGCTGGGATGCCGTCGTGAAGGCGGCAGGGCTGGGTGACGACGTCACGCCGCACGTCCTCAAGCACACCGCCACGACCTGGCTGCTACGGGCCGGCGTCGATCTTTGGGATGTCTCGGGGCTGACCAGCACCAGCACGAAGACGCTGGAGACGGTCTACGGACACCACTCGCTAGAGTTCCAGAAATCGACGGCCAGCGCCTTCCGAAGGCGGGCATAAAGCGGCCAATCGCGGCCAGCAAAAGCGGAACAGATGGCTAAGTGCTTGAAAAAATGGTGGGTGGTACAGGGATCGAACCTGTGACCCCTACCATGTCAAGGCTTGCGTCAGTAACTAAGTCATTGAAAAACAATAAACAATCAACGTCAATATTCGCTGATTGTTCACGTTATAACCCCGTATATCGCGGCCAATCGCGGCCATAGAACGGCCAATTACCGGCACCGCTTCCGCCAGTTGTCCCACGTACCGCCTCGCCTCACGCAGTCGGCCATCGCCTTCTCGACCTCGGGCGTGTTGCGCTTCGACACGTAGGCGGCAATCGATGGGAACACGGCCACCAGCAGCCGGCTGCCGAACTCAATCCAGAAGGCAGGGCGTTGCGCGACGAGGAACGCCCCGGCCCCGAGGCCGAGGAGTATCACCGTGACCGCAACGCCCTCCTGCCAAGTCACGCCGCGGGCTTGTTCGGGATCGCCCACACCAGGATCGGCGTGATGAGGCCGATCAGGGTGGCGACCGTGTCCTGGGTCAGCCACGGCAGGCTGAAGCCGGTGAAGGTCTGGATGATGAACAGGATGCCCATGATGGCGGCGATCAGGGCCTTGTCGATGGATGTGAACATGCGTCTACTCCTTGGGTTGACTATCTTGGTCCGCTCGTCGGTGGGTATTTCGCCGCCGCATTGAGGGCGTCGAGGCTGGCCTCGATCCGTGCCAGCCGCGCGGCGATGACACCGAGGAAATCCTTCTCCACGTATTTGTCATCGACACGTTGGGTGAATGCGAGAAACTCGCTCTGCAGTCGCTGCGTCGTCTGGTACTGGTTCTGCAACCACCAGCCCCCGAAGAACATGGCGACGGCAGTGAGAAATGCGATCCACCGCGCCTCAAGCTGCGACGTGATCTTTCGGGCCTCCGGGTCTTCGCCCATCAAGTACCTTTCCGGCAGTCCTGCGCCATCGTCACGATCCGCTCGAACAGCTGCTCCTGCTTCTGTATCTGCTGGTAGATGAACGCCTCGACCTTGGCCGTGCGGGTGTGTTCCCACCACCCGAAGCCGCCGATGATGCCGACATTCAAGAGGAGGAGGCCCGTCAATAGGGGGCTCGTCTTGTATGCCTCGACGATCTTGCCGGCCATGTCATCGGTCATGCTTGAGCCCTCAACGTCTCGGCCATGTCGGCGAGGATGTTCGCCAGCTCCTCGCGGGTCACGTACTTGGACATATCCGGCGACGGCTGCTCCGGTGGCAGAGGCGGTGGAGGAGACGGAGCCACGACTGACGCCGCCTTGAGTGCGGACAGGAAGGCATTGTGGTAGCCCGCAATCGTCGAAGCCTTGTCGGTGCCGTTGATGATGCGCCGGGCGTTTACGGGATCGTCCACCGTCGCGGAAAAGTATGTCGCCAGCTTCTTGCCGGTAAAGTCGCCGTCCCGCATGCCGACATACATGACCTCGGAGGCGATCCCCGGCTCCAAGGCCCGGTCCATGTTCGAGCCGAGAAGATTGACGCCCAGCTTGGTGCCCATCTTCTTGTAGTTTTCTTCCCACGTCAGCTGCACGTAGCCCCTGCCCACATAGGGGTAGTAGGGCTTCCCCTGAAGGTATGACTGCCCGCCGTACTCCTTCACCGGCATCATGGTGTAGGCGGTTTCGTGGTAGGCGGTGGCAAATGCGTACGCGAGCCACCGATCATCGCTCCAGTTATATTCCTTCTCGAACACGTCGAGCATGTAGTTCATGCCATCGACCTGCAGCTGGCTCATCGAGCCGCCGAAGGGATTGGCGCGGACCTTGTTGAAGAAGGTGGAGCGGTCGATCATTGGGCACCTCGACCTATGGCGTTGTTGCGCACATCCATGCCGGCTGTGTATGTACCGACAGCGCCAGTGATGCCAATATCACGCGCAAGTCTGGATGCGATTTCACGACCAGCTGGCCCGCGTGCGGCGACATCACGCAACACTTGCAACTGCGTCTGAGCATTCGCACCACGCGGTCCAGTTAGAAACTCGACGATCTGCTGGTAAATCTGATCTTCGCGCATCTGGTCGTCTATTTTGCGGCCACCAGTTATGGTCTGCCATGTGCGCTTCAGAATGTTGCCAACCTCACCGCGTCTGGTTGCCGCGACAAGACCGTCCTCATTCAAAGCCCGCACCGTCTCGTTCATGTCTTGGCGGGCAAACGTCTTTGAGTTCTGGGCGACATTGGCACGGAGTTCTATCGCCTGCGATGACTGGTCAAGCTGCTGGAATAGACGCTCAGACTGCGGTCGTCCGAGGATCATTGAAATTTTCTCTCGGTTTGCAGGGCTTGATAGTTCCCGCAAGGCAGTCGCAGCCTGGCGTGCGTCCATATTGGTGTCGGTCATTGCTTGCTTCGTCTTTGAGATGATCTCATCGACATGGGCTCGTAGCCCCTGCTGGACAGACCGCAACTCGGCTGCGGACATTCCTCTGATTTCTTCCGCAAGCTGACTGCGGGTCATCTTGGTGAGCATTCCCTCACCTAACAAAAGAGCCTCACGCCCGGCGATTGGAGCCGCTGCCGTATCCAACGCCACGCCATACTCTGGAACAAGCTGACGAGCCTGATTACGAATGTCGCGCGATAGGTTCGTCAAGGCGCGCGAGACATCCGTGCGCCCACCCAACTTTCCGGCATCTTCGCCAGCTTCAGCCAGCTGACGCAGCCCGCGAGTTATGTAGTCAATTTGTCTGATGCTCGGCGTGAACCGCAGATTAAAGCGTCCGTTGGCGTCAATAAACCCGCCGACCACTTGGTTGCGGTGCCCCTCCAGGCGCATCAGTTCATTGGCCTTGCTGACGGCACTTGCCGGAACCCGTCGCATGAGCGCCTGCAGTGTCCTTGTCTGTGGCGTTCCAAAACGTATGCGCTGTGTATAGGCGGCATCATACGCCTGACCGCGAGCCGCAGCCGTCGTGTCACGAAACCCCCTAGCTGCTTGAGCAACGCCCTGATACGGACCAAGTGACTGGTCAAGTGCATTGTTGATGTTGCTAAATTCATTGGCTGCGCGGTCTTCAATTCGCCGCCTGCCGACCGCCGTAGCAGGCCCACTTTTCTGTAGAGCGGTGTCTAGCAGAGCCCTGGTCGAAGGGCCGGCGTCTGCTACCATCGCATTGGGGCCGCCTGTTGCGATGCGATTTGCGCCAGGACCAACCAGCGCCTCGTCTGCAGCTGTTGCCCTGTCGAGGATTTCATAGGCGGGGCGATCAATACCCATGCGGCGTAAGGGGGAGCGAGTGGTGATAAAATCGGAAACAGGTTCTAGCACGCGCCGTGCCCCGGCTGACACTATAGGTGCCGCTACACCTAAACCGCCGCCGATGATTGCACCGGATGCCGCCCTCTCTTTAGCAAGTTGCGCACGCGATGTTGGGTCTGTGCCAGCGCCGTACCCCGAAACGTACCCTTCGCCCGCTCCAGCAACGCTGCCGACGACGCCACCGCCAACTAGACGTGTGAGAAGACTTCCACCAATAGCTTCAGGCGCAAATGCAAGCGCGGGCAGAGTTCCTGCGACTGCTCCGCCAATCTTCAGCCCGGTCGATGTATTAGGGTTGTTCAGTTCAAACTGGTCGCGTGCTCCCCTGACCGTGTTGGTGTAGTCCTCCGGGTTTCCGCCATATAGAACAGCGGCTGCCTTACCCAGACCCTCGTCCGTCCATTCGCCAGCAAACGGTACGCCTTGCAAGAGTACAGCGGCACCGGCTGCTGTCGGGTTGGACCGCTCCCATGCCGCACCTGCCGTGTTCAGGCCACCATACCGCCTTTTCACATAGTCTGCATCGCTTTCGCCTTCGTTCTTTGGAGCGCGCTTGTCGATGATGTAATCAGAAAAGGCATCCCTGTTTTTGATCTTGTACATTTCGAGGTCGTCAGGCGACCAGGATTTATAAAGTTCTTCAAAAAGACCGTTTGCTGCCAGACCTTCATCTGGAGCATCTACCTCATACTTGGCACCGTTCCCAAGTTCGATCTCGAATATGGGCATCAGTTTGCTCCAGGTGAAATTTGGCGGATCTTAATTTTAGGGGAAGCCGGTGTCTGGTTCTGAGCCGCTGCAGGATCAACAGCACCCGCCTCGACCAGTATTTGCGCGACCTCATTTGGATCAACACCTGCGGAGGCCAGATCATTCATCGAGATGACACCAGCACGGAGGCCATCCCTTATTTTGATCGCAGCCTCTACCTTGGTAGATTTGAGCGCCGCCGCTGCCGTAGCCTTGTCAGCAGATGTCAAGCCACCCAGCGTCTGCCTAGCAATCTGGCGCTCGGTATCGGTGATTGTGCCGGTGCCTTTCAGCTTCATGTTGGCGACATCAAGCTCAAGGTCTGCAAGATCGCGCTTGTAGAGATCTTGACGACCAATGGAGTTATCGCTCCACAACCAATCGACACCAGACTTCACCGCCGTGTTGGCTGTTCCAAGCCACCCGTCGCTTGCTGTCTGCCCCTGCAATGGGCCAAAGTCGCTATCGTTCATTCCTGTCAGAGTTGCCTCGGCACCCTTGATCTTTGTCAGGAAATTGATTGCACCTTCCGCGTTGGTGCGAAGGCCGGTATTGCGCTCAACTACAGCTTTTTCTGCAGTCTTCTTTGCGTCAACACCTGTCGTTCCGGGTGTCAGCATGTCGGGCGTCAAGGATGACCCTTGAGCAGGCTGACCATTATCTTGTGGCACTGCTGCACTAGGTTGCGCAGGCATACCTCCAGCGCCACCACCAGTAACATCATTGCCCCCAAGATCGACGATACGCTGGGTATTCGTGAACGGGTCAGTGACGACATGGAAACGACCAGTAGCAATGCCGATTGCCTGCTCACGCGGAACGCCGGAACTCTCCAGCATCGACACCTTTTCCTGCAGTGCTGATTGCTCACCTGGCCCAGCCGTCAGCATCTCCGCCGCCTTCTGCACGTCGCCCAGCTGCAGGTAGATCATGGCGTTGCGCTTCTGCATGCTGTCGGGCATCGAGCCGATCTTCTGCTCAAGCCACACCTTCGCCGCCTTGTCGCGCTGATCTTCCTCGCGGGCATCGCGCATCTTGTCGCCCATGATTTTCATTTGGGCGGAACTGAGAAGGTTGTCCTGATACCCGCCGCTCATGTCGAAACCCGCCATTAGATCGGCGCGTTGTGCCGGCGTCTGTCGCACTGACGCCGCCATGATCTGTGAGCCGAGGTTCGAGAGGGACTGCATTCGCGCTTGGCGCATCATCCCCTCGTCGAGGCCGTAGGGGTTGTCCTGCTGCGACGGACCCTGCTGCTGCGGCCAGAGCCCGAACTGCTTGAGCGTGTCGAGAAACGCCATCAGAGTAATCCTTTCAGTGTGTTTTGCCGCAGCGGCATCAAGACCGG
>CAIXBE010000001.1 GCA_903917595.1 uncultured Rhodobacterales bacterium | reverse complement strand
GGCAGTCCCCTCAATAGCATCGTCCGCTCAGTTGCTCGTTATTTCGCTCGATTGCCCACACCTGTTCATGTTGCGGCGTGGGTGGACGACCTGTTCTTTTCCCTTTCCACCCCTCCTCATCCTGTATGCAACGGTCACGAGGGCGGCTGCTCAGTTTGTGCAGAGTATTACCGTCATGCGCTCGAGGCTCAGCGTCTGTGGCACGCGAAAGCAAAGGCCCTCAACATACCGCTATCCTCGAAGGGGCATGGTGTGGGGCAGTCAGGCCCCTTCACTGGTGTCCGTGTTGACACATTCCAAGGGCTGATCTCGATGCTCCCCGACAAGCTAGTCTCCATGTCTGCTGCTGTCAGTGAATTGCGGGCCGAGCGCATCACCACGTGCCGCCGCATCGCGCGGATCCGAGGCAAGGCTCTGCATTATGGCTGCGCTATCCCATACCTGTCGGTAGCGGCTGCCTCCCTTTCGCAGGCCATATACGAAAAGGAGAGTGGCCTCTCCTGCACCAACGTTCCTTCGCTCCAAGAAGAAGCACTTTGCCCTTTTCAGTGGGATAGCCCCCGTCGTTTGTCCGCCAGGACCTTGGATGCCATCGACTTCATTTCCGTGTGCATCGATAAATTTGGCAATGTTGGGCAACCACTCTGGCCGTTGGTTCCTAGCTCCCTGTATGGTGCTTTCCTCGATGGTCGTCTCGCAGACAAAAGGGTTCTGGTGATTACATACGACGCTAGCGTGCATGGATGGGGAGCAGTCATTCGTGCATCTCATGAAGACAGAGGCCATGTTATCGTTGGCGGCTTTCGTCAAGCCTTGGAATTGCTGGGCCGCTCTCACCTTGAGCCAGCGTCCGCTCTTGATGATCCTGCCGCCCAGGTTCATCGTGAGGCACTCGCGGGTCTGCTCGCTGTTCACGCCACCAGCAAATTGTACGCTATGAACCGGTTTGTTGTGCTAGTAAGAGGTGACTGTCACGGGGCGTTGACTGCGTTGCGCAAAGGAAGCTTCCGGTCGCCCGCCCTGCAAGATGTTAGCATGGACTTTAACCAGCTGTGCGCCCGGCTACACATTTTGCCACCCCCTCTGTTTCTGCACGCGCCTGGCGACTCTATGAAATCGGAAGGCGTGGACGGCTTATCCCGGGAGTCCGCCCAAGAGCTGCGCGACTCCGAGTCTACATCAGAACTACGCGCAGTCATATCCGCAGAAGCTGCCCTTCTAGGCGAGAAATTTACAATAGACCTCTTCGCTACAGCAGACAATGCTCTCGTGCCCAGATTTTATGCACGCTACGCTGAACCCCTGGCCGAGGCAACAGATGCGCTTGCACAACCTGATTGGGGATGGCAACTCTGCGGCGCTTGTTCGCAACGACACCGAGAATTCTGTTTCGTATTCCCTCCGCGGAACTTAATACCTAGAGTGTTGGCGAAGGCACGAGCCGATGGTCTGCGGGGTGTTATGGTTGCACCATTTGCAGTGACAGATCCAATCTGGCCAACCCTCATGGCGGTCTCGCTGACCTCGTCGGCCGGTTTTGATAGATGTCGAGTGTTGCCAGCTTCAGCGCGCTACCTACGCAACCCGAGCTCTTATGGCGCCGAGCGCTTAGCAGTCTTGTCTGTTGATTTCACTCGTCTTCATCAGCATCCTGATCGCCCTTTGGTTCCCTTGTGCCGGCAGGCGACTGCGGTTCGCGCAAGACCTTCCTTGGTTGCCTATCAGGACTCGGAGGATCGGTGGCGTATAGCAGCGCAGCTGGAGGAGCTTGGTTTAACCTCTCGTGATGGCGAACCAGAGCTTGAGCAGCGGCGCCGCAGATTGCCATGCAGCGTACCGAGCGCTGACTGTCCTGCGTCTCGGCCCCGGCTGCGGTAGCAGAGTGCGGTGGTCGCGCGGACCAACGCCTGTGGTTGCTAATCTGCCTGAGCTGGCGGGGTCTCGTGCGTTCGACGGATCAAATAGGAACGGAATCCTACTTAACATAGCGGACGAGACTCCCCTCGAGCGCGCCGATGGGAATTGGGCCGCTGTAGCCTCAGCATTCGTTGGAGGTCCCGGAAGAAGCATTGCAGAGAAAGCTGCTGATTTTGACAGGCACATACTTCCTTCCGTGAACAGACCGACCACGCGTGGTAAGAACTGGCTTCACTGGAGTCTAGCCGTGACTTGGGCCGTGACATGCGACGCGGTAGAGCAACTGCTGCCGATGAGTACGACGACGCTGAAAGCCCTGTCCTGGGACTGTCTCGTCATGGGCTGCAGCAAGGACAAGCTTCGTGCAGTGTGGGCTGCCGTCCAACAGCGTCATCGTTTCTTGGGACTCACTCCCCCGCTAGTCAACAGGCGTGATTTTAGCAACTGGTGTCATGCTATTTCTTGCATCATGGGCCGTCCTTTGCGCCTCAAGTTTCCAATCCACAAGAGAATGGTTGCGCGCTTGCTAAGGTGGCGTCCAACTCGCCTTGCGCTTAACAGAGATCGTCTGCTCACGGCATTGGCAACGGTTGCCTGCCTTCGAGTATCAGAGGTGGTCCGCCTCCAGGTCTGCGACATCTGGTTTCACTACTCCACGTCCATGGGTATTCCTGGAATGGAAGGAACCGCCGCCGTACACGTAGTGAACCGCAAGAACGACTCCGAGCGTAAAGGCCATCATCCCGCCCTGGGGCAGTCGCGTGATCCGGCCTTGGATATTGTGCATCGACTGCAGTATTGGTTATCTATGACAGGAATGAGCGTCCACCCGATGTGCACAAAGATTCGTAACCCGGCAGCGCGTTGTCAAGTTTGTTTTCCATTGTTCCCGCGAACCACTAACGGGCCTGGTAATGTGACCCTGGTCACATCCACAGCATGTACTCCCCAGATGGGCAGCGATGCTATTAAGCGTATGGTTAAACTGTTGGGTGCTGACGCGGCTCGTTTCTCCGGCGTGTCTGCGCGCAAGGGAGGCCTCTCAACGGCGATTGAGGCCGGTGTTGACGAAGTCATTCTATATCTGCAGAGCGGGCACGGAGCGCCTAGGGCTGCTAGGTCTTACATGCACCTGATCTCTCCGTACAGACTGTTCGAAACCTTCGCCGCTTTCGACTTATAGTCCAGACGGCGGCCTTCCAGGCCTAGAATGGCTGGGTGGTTTTTGGTCTTGTGCCCTTCCCACGCAGGACTGATTGCCGCCGCCGGAACCGCCGCCGGGACCCGGGGGTCGCGCTTCGGCCGGGTCAAGCCGGGACCGGCCCTCGGGCACGTGGAGGTGGTGTGCACCTACCGGCTGGGAGGAGTCAGGGGATGCGGCGAGCGGCTGGGCGGGCCCACAACGAGCCGGGCGGGTCGGGCGGCCTGGAGGCCTGGCGACTGCTCGGGCGGGCGGCCGGGTGCCGCGCTCGCCGCTGGCTTGTCACCGCTTCGCCCAAAACGTCGACGGCTTCGCGCAGCTGCCGGATGACACGCACATCCGCGCTCGAGCAATTTGGTGCTCTCAACAAATTTTTGCCGTTGGGCCGTAGGGGC